>NZ_JAPDFT010000003.1:0-300000 GCF_025949665.1 Chryseobacterium viscerum
TTTGAAGTTTCATAATGTTCCCGCCTATCTAAAGGCTCTTCTGCGCTACTGTTATACTCTCGTTTTTCAGTGGGGCAAAGATAACAACTTATTGCAACGCAAAACAAACTTATTTAACTTAAATTTTACCGTTTCGTAATATTTAGTCCTAAACCACTGGAAGGCAGTGAGAAAAATTTTAAACATTTGTTTGGAGTATTGGGTGAGGGGGCTGGAGGGTTGGAGAGTTGGGGCGTTGGAGAGGGGGTTCAAGTAATAAGTAATAAGTAATAAGTAATGAGTAATGAGTAATGAGTAATGAGTAATGAGTAATGAGTAATGAGTAATGAGTAATGGAAGGTATACATATATATAATAGTAGAGTTTCTTAAAGCGGATTATTTAAGGTTCGGATAAAGCCCATTTATATGGAATATAGAGTTGAATAGATAAGGTTATTCTTTGTTGTGAGTATAGTAAACTGCAGATAACGCAGATCTTCACAAACGTTTTTATATAAAGATAGAGTAAAAGTGATCTATATATTATTATACAGTGTAGGATACAGAAGGGTGTTAATTTTTGTTATATTTGCTTGCTAAACTAAAAACCATCAATGCAATTCAGAAATAACAAAATTGTTATAAAATAGTTTCTAAACATTAGTGCTTTTCTACTTTTCCAATCATTATAATAGATGTAATTGTCATAAAACCGGCCATCATCTTTTTTTGATTCCTTACATTTGTAGTGCATTCCGGATTCTAAGGAATGAAATGAGTTTTATATGACAGACAGAAAATATAAGGAAACGGTTCACACAGATAAAAACCAATACGAATATATTACAATAGCCCACGACGAAAATAAAGTCAGAATCTATACTTTGAAAAATGGGTTGAAAGTTTTTCTTGCTCAAAATTTTGATGCTCCGAGAATACAGACTTTCATTCCTGTAAGAACAGGAAGTAATAATGATCCTGCAGATAATACAGGGCTGGCTCATTATCTCGAGCACATGATGTTTAAAGGAACTTCTCACATCGGAACTCAGAACTGGGAAAAGGAAAAAAAGCTTCTTGACCAGATCTCGGCTTTATATGAAGAGCATAAAGCAGAGCAGGACTCTGAAAAGAAAAGAGAAATCTACAAAAAGATCGATAAAGTATCTCAGGAAGCCAGTCAATATGCTATTGCCAATGAATACGACAAAGCTATTTCTTCTCTGGGAGCTACGGGAACGAATGCCCATACCTGGTTTGATGAAACCGTATATAAAAACAATATTCCAAACAACGAGCTTGAAAAGTGGCTGAAAATAGAGAAGGAAAGATTTTCTGAGATTGTACTTCGTCTTTTCCATACGGAACTGGAATCTGTATATGAAGAGTTCAACAGAGCTCAGGACAATGACACCAGACTTGTGAACTACGAACTAATGGATGCTCTTTTTCCTACTCATCCTAATGGACAGCAAACGACATTGGGAAAACCGGAACACTTGAAGAATCCTTCCATGAAGGCTATTCATAAGTACTTCGATGAATATTATGTTCCTAATAATTATGCTATGGTACTGGTTGGGGATCTTGATTTTGAAGAAACCATTCAGTTGATCGATCAGTATTTCGGCACTTTACCTTACAAAGAGCTTCCTAAAAAGACACCGATTATTGAACAACCTATTACAAAAATTGTAACAAAAACGGTAAAAAGCCCTACTACCCCACGAACTCAGCTTGCATGGAGAACAGAAAGCTATGGAACAAGGGATGCTATGCTTGCAGATGTTGTTGCCAATATTCTTAGTAACAGAGGCGAAGCCGGATTACTGGATTTGCATATCAATCAGACTCAAAAAATGCTTTGGGCTCAGGCATTTTCTGTGGGCTTAAGACAATATGGATATTTTTCTATTGTAGCCGTTCCTAAAGAAAGCCAAACTCTAGAGGAAGCAAAGAACATGGTCCTGGAAGAAATTGAACTGATAAAGAAAGGAGACTTCCCGGATTGGATGCTGCCAGCCATCATCAATGATTTCAAACTTCAGAGAATGAAGGGGCTCGAAACTGCAGAAGGACTTGCTACTACTCTTTATGATTCTTATATAAAAGGAAGAACCTGGGAAGAGGAACTGAATGAGATGGATGAATACGCTGCTTTTACTAAAGAAGATGTGGTGAATTTTGCTAATGATTTTTTCAAAGAAAATTATGTGGTGGTCAACAAAGAAAAAGGTGTAAACGACAAATTGATCAGGGTTGAGAATCCTGGAATCACTCCTGTTAAAATAAACCGTGATGCCCAGTCTGAATTTTTAAAAGAGATTTTAGCAGATAAAACGGAGGATATTAAGCCTGAATTTATCGACTATCAGAAAGAAATTGCCACTGATCAGCTTAACGGAAAGAAATTGAGTTTCGTCAAGAATAAATATAATGATATTGCACAGCTGCATTTCATCTTTCCTTTTGGAAGTGACAATGACAGAGATTTAGGGGTTTCCACTCAATTGCTGCAATATCTGGGTACGGATACTCTTTCTCCAGAAGATTTAAAAAAAGAATTCTTCAAAATAGGAATCAGTAATGATTTTAAAACCACGAATGATCAGTTGATCATTTCTCTAAGCGGGCTGGAAGAAAATATAGAAAAAGGAATTGCTCTTCTACAGCACTGGATGCATGATGTAAAACCAGACCAGGAAATCTACAATCAGTTTGTAGGAACTGTACTGGAAAACCGACAGGCCATCAAGAAAGATAAAAACCGTATTATGACAGCCCTTACCAATTATACGAAATTAGGTGATCACTCACGTTTTACAGATGTCATTTCCAAAGAAGAACTTGAAAACAGCAATTCTGAAGTCTTCACAGACAGAATGAAAAAGCTTTTCAAATATCCATATCAGGTATTCTTCTATGGCAAAAGTTTTGAAAATTTCAAGACATATATTGGTCAGTATATAGAAACTGAAAGTCTTCAGATCCCGGAAGCTAAGCAATATCCTGAGCCTGCTACCGGAGGAAATGTAAATTTCATCAATTATGACATGGTTCAGATGGAAATGAGCAAGATAGGAAAAGGAAATCAGGTGAACCCACTTCATTTTGGAAAGATCAATGTATTTAATGAATATTTTGGGCGGGGATTATCATCCATTGTTTTCCAGGAAATCCGTGAAAGTAAGAGTCTTGCTTATTCTGCTTACGTTTCGTATGCAGCGAACTCTGAACTTAACCATCCTGATTATGTAACAACTTATATCGGAACTCAGCCTGATAAACTGATGATCGCTGTGGATACGTTGAATGAACTGATGAACGAGCTTCCTGAAGTACCTATTCAGTTTGAAAATGCCAGAAATGCGGCTCTGAAACAGATTGCTTCAACAAGAGTTACCCGGAATAATATATTTTTCAATACATTAAGATTGAAGAAACTGAATATTTATCATGACTTCAGGAAAGACATCTATAAGCAGATTCAGGATCTTAAATTTGAAGATATCAAACATTTTTATCAGACAGAAGTCAAGTCCATAGATTTTAATACAGCCATTATCGGTAAAAAAGAGAATCTTAATATGGAAGCCGTTAATAAAATGGGAACATTTAAAGAAGTAAGTCTGAAAGATATTTTCGGACATTAAAAACAAACCGCCCGATAACTTTATCGGGCGGTTTGTTTTTTAATAATTTATAATTTATAATTTTTTTACGTCATCATACAATCCCCGTCCCCATCCTGATAGTTGGGGTTAAAATTGTCCGGAAGTAATTCCAACAGCTGTTTATGAAACAGGTATTCTCTTTTAAAATCACGGTCATAGATATGAGAAAATGTTTTTGATTGTTGTATTTTCTTATTCAATACAGTTTGATAAGAAGTAAAACCTTTTACTTTATGAGTAACAATAAAATAATTTAAAACCCGGACAACCTCATCTAAATTATCATCCGCAAAAAGGTAAGGGATTTTAAGATAGCCATCACGGAGCTGCAACAGAAAACAAGATGTAAGTTTATTATTCTGATCCCAAATTTTAATCCAGAAATATTTAAAGCTGTCAGCAAAACTTGAAAACAGGTATTTCTCATCTTTTTTACCTTTCAGGACCCAGGGGTTTTCTATAAAAGTATTAATTTCATCTGCATTACGTATCCATGAAAATCCATTGATAAAGTCTGCACTTTCTTTATCAATACGATAAAGAACTTCATATTTGAAATCCGGTTTCTGTACCGGTAAGTTCTTTATTGAGACTAATAAATTGGCAGCAGCATCCAGAGTGTGAAAAAGAGGTTTCAATGGTTTTGTTCCCGGTTTCTTTTCAGGAATCATTTTAGCAGCATCGGTTCTGAAATAATAGCGTTTCCCTTCTTTAGGAAAGACATATTCAAAAACACCCATAATATTGTAGAGTGCTTCTGCTTCTTTGGTGAATTCTGTGATGGCAATTCTGCCTTCGTATTCTTCAAAAACTCTTTTCAGTAATGCTTTCGCCGGCCTTTTCTTTCTGTATTCCGGGTTTACATACAAGGTACTAAGCCAGGCATAGCGGATTTCCTTTCCATCAACCTCAAAGCAATCCGGAAAACATCCTACATAACCAATAAGCTTTTCTTCAAAAAATGCCAGAATAAGAAGGGTGTCTTCCTCTGTCGCCTTAGGATTCTGAATATGTGACAATGCACGATGTTTTGTAATAGGAAGAAAATCATATTGCTGAAAATCTCCGGAGAATATAAAATCTTCCAGCTCTTTTCTGTTGAATGTTCTCAGCACTATCATTTTCTCAGAATGGTATTTTTATTAATCAGTCTCTTCAGTTTGAAATAAGCAGTTTCTTTTTTCAGGATCTGTTCTCCGCTCTCACCCATTTCCATTGGAATCCTTTGAAAATTTCTCTTTACACTGTCCAGTTTTATACCAGCGCAACCAAAGCTGCAATAGATTTCTTCATTTTTAAAGAGCTCATCAAAAAAATCTTTCCTTACTCCAAAATCTGTAAACGGAAATGCAAAGCTTTCATAGAGGAAACTATTTTCTTTTAAATAAGCAAAAGTTTTATCCGTAGTTTCCATCTGGTCTTTCAAAGATAAATCTCCATATTTCGGGTGATCCCAGCTGTGAGAAGAGATTCCAAAACCTTTTCTGGTAAGCATTTTTAGTTCTTCTGTACTTAAATAAGGTTGATGTTCTTTTGAATACGCTTTAAAATCTACCTCTAACTTTTCAGCAAGCCTATCCAAAATATCTTTTCCCTGATAATTTATAGATAAAATCTTCTTTTGTAAACCGCGCCTATCAATATTTTTCAATGATAGGATAAAATAAATTTCAGGATCTATGGTTTTTATTTTTTCAGCAGCATCAGCAAGAAGGCTCGCCTTACATCTGAACATCATGTCTTTATTATCAATGAAAGCAGGGTTTACAAAATTACAGGCATAAATTCCCTTTCGTTCCAAAATAGGAAAGACAATATCGTAGAACTCTCTGAAACCATCATCAAAAGTTAGAAGGGCAATTTTTTTCTTAGGTTTAAAATCCCCGGACATACAGTCTTTGAACTCCTGCCAATTAACAAACTGAAAATTTCTGGCCATATGATCGAGATCGTCTTCAAACTGTTTAGTTGTCTTATAACGGATCACATGTTTTAAATGAGGAAGTTCTTTGTCTGAAACGCTATGATAAAGCGGCAGACAATAATCCAGCGGAAATGATTTCCCGATATTCTCAGATTCAAAAGCTGCCAAAACATTGATGATTCTGTCTTTCATCCTATTTTAAATAAAAAAGAATCTATTCAAAATTAAATTCAAATAGATTCTTAAAGGTATAACTTTTAAAATTATTTTATGATCTTCATTTCATCAACAAGCCACTTTGAGTCAGCGAACTTCTCGATGATGAAAAGAATATATTTTGTATCTACCATAATGTTTCTGCTGAAACGTGGGTCATAGTTGATATCACTCATTGTTCCTTCCCACTGTCTGTCAAAATTCAATCCTACAAGGTTTCCGTTCGCATCAAGCGCAGGGCTTCCAGAGTTTCCTCCTGTTGTATGGTTTGTTGCAGTGAATCCTACAGGAACATCACCCGTTTTATCCTTATAATTTCCAAAATCTTTTTTGTTATAAAGATCAATCAGTTTTTTGGGAACATCAAATTCATAATCCCCAGGAACATATTTTTCCATTACTCCTGCCAGGTGAGTCTGATACCCGTAAGAAACTGCATCTCTAGGAGCAGACCCTTTTACTTTACCATACGTTACACGAAGCGTTGAGTTAGCATCCGGGAAGAATTTTCTGTCTTTATCCGTCTGCATCTGCTGAGCCATAAACTTTTTCTGTAATGCATCAATTTTTGCCTGCATTGAAGTATACTGAGGATCTGCAGTTTTCATGTACGTTTCTTTCATAGCAACATACAGCTGGTAGATAGGATCTTTCTTTAAAGTCTTGATCAGTTTATCCTGGTTAGAAAACGCTTTATCAATATCTGTAGTCAATGTTCCTCCATTCACAGCAGTTCTTCCTGTGATGATAGAGTTTTTAGACATATCTTCTATTACAGGAATATTCGGGCTTTCATCTTTATATTTGCTGAATCCTGCCGGCAAAAACTGAGGTGCCGTTTTATTAACGTATAAAGCCAATAGCTTTGCTGTTACCTTAGCATCAAGCTCTGCACTGTAGTCTTTATAGAAAGAAGTTAATTTTGTTTTTAACTTTGAAAGTTCCTTTTCATCCATTCTTCCTGCTTCTACAGATGCTATGAAATCATAATAATCACCTGCAAGTTTCAAAGTCTCTGCATTTCTGATTACTTCTGTGTAGTAAGCATTGTTTAATGCATAAGGAGCCTGATCATTGTACAGTTTATTCAGCTGGTCCAAAGTAGTTTTGATCTCCGGATTTTTAGCTACCAAAGAACCTTCATACATTACTTTCTTTTCTACAGCATTGGATTTTTTCAATCCTTCTACTTCACCGATCCATTTTTTCCAATAGTTGGCTACTGAAGCGTATTTTGAAGCATACTTGATACGTGTTTCATTATCAACACGCATTTTTTCGTCTAATGTTTTTAAAGCCACATCACGTACAGCAATTCTTGCAGGATCAATATCCTTCATGATTTTCTCTACACCTACTGCAGGAAGATATTCTGTAGTTTTTCCCGGGAATCCGAATACAAAAGTAAAATCGTTTTCATTTTTATCTTTTATAGAAACCGGTAAGTAGTGTTTTGGAACGTAAGGTACGTTGTCTTTTGAATATTCTGCAGGCTTATTATTCTTGTCTGCATAGATTCTGAACATAGAGAAATCTCCGGTATGTCTAGGCCAAACCCAGTTGTCTGTATCACTTCCGAATTTTCCGATGCTTTGAGGCGGAGCTCCTACAAGACGGATGTCTTTATAAGTTTCGATGGTGTAAGCATAGTATTTGTTTCCATAATACATAGGCTTTACCATGATCGACTGGTAAGATTCAATTTTCTGAGAGTTTTTGTAAACCTCAATATTGTTGTTGATCCTTTTGGTAAGTTCCGGCTCCGTTAGGTTGTCCGTACCTTCTAAAATCTGATCAGTAACTTCTTTTATATCTACAATAAAATCTACTTTTACTCCCGGATTAGGAAGCTCTCCTTGTGTATTTTTTGCCCAGAATCCGTTTGAAAGAAGGTCATTCTGAACGGTAGAATGTGCCTGGATCTGACCGAAACCACAGTGATGATTGGTTAAAAGCAATCCTTTAGGCGAAATAATTTCTGCAGTACATCCGCCGTTAAACTGTACTACTGCATCCTTTATGCTTGGTTTCTGAGGGTTGAAAATATCTTTTGCAGAAATCTTCATTCCCAAATCCTTCATTTCCTTTTCATTCAGCTCTGTAGGAATCCACATTCCGCCATATTGTTGTGCAAATGCCATTGCAGCCGGCAAAAGAAATACAGATAAAAGTATCTTTTTTGTCATAATCAAAATTTTGCCCGAATTTACAAAGAAAAATAAGAATAGACCTTATAAAACAGGCGGAAAAGTTGTTAAGAGTAGGTTTTTGTAAAATGTAAAAAGTAAAATGTATTAATGACAAGTAAAACAGAATGCTCATTTAGTGATTCATAAATTTAACCCCGTAACCATATACCGACAACTATCAACCCAGAACATTGAACATTGAACATTGAACATTAAACTCTTCTCCCTATGGCTTAGTTTTTGTTGATTGGAAGTAACTTTATTTATTAAAACATACTTAAATCAATTATTATGATGAAAAGCAAAATGCTCATGTTTGGAATGGCAGCCACTCTGTTCCTAGCTTCATGCTCTAAAAAAGAAACCACCGAAACAACAGCTACTACAGATTCTGCAACAGCTGTACAACCTGCTACTGCGGACAGCATTACTAAAGCTACTCCTACGGCAGCTGGTGACACTTCTGAAAATGCATTAGACTGGGCTGGTACTTATGAAGCCACAATTCCTTGTGCTGACTGTCCGGGTATCAAGACTTCTTTAACACTGAGCAATGATAAAACGTTCACTATTTCTGAGGAATATCTTGACAGAAATTCAAAGAATCAGGATAAGGGATCTTTCGCATGGGATGCTACAGGAAGTATGATCACTTTAAAAGGAAAAACAGCAAACTATAAATATAAAGTGGGTGAGAATATGCTGATCCAGCTAGATCTTGAAGGAAAAGAAATTGACGGTCCCAACAAAGATCTTTATATATTCAAGAAAAAATAAAAATAAAGGCTCAGGCCTTTATTTTTTTGCTTTTTATATCCTCTAAAACTGATAAGCTGTAATCTTCGGATCATCTACCAACCGTTTGATGACTTCTTCATGATGAGTATTTTTACCTGTTAATCTCCATATTACCGCTAAATTCCCTTGTGAATACTGCTGTTTGATCATCTGATAGTTTAAATGCTGCTCTTTAAAAATACTTTCACAATATTTAATGTCTCCTGAATTGGCAAGTGTAATTCTATACTCTCTTACTTTGTGATAATTATCAATAAAATTCTGGAGATAGGTTAAGGCACTCAAAATGATCAGAACCAAAGCAGTTCCTAGAAGTGCAATGTAAACATATCCGGAACCTACCGCCATTCCTATTGAAGCCGTTGCCCAAATGGTGGTTGCTGTGGTAATCCCTTCAATTTTATTGTCACCTTTAAAAATCACTCCTGCTCCCAAAAATCCGATTCCGGTAATAATATTGGCTGCAAGACGGTCCGGATTTGCCACTCCTATTTTGATGGAAAGAATTGTAAACAAACAGGCTCCGAAACACACCAGAATAAAAGTTCTGAGACCGGCAGATTTATTTCGGTATTCGCGTTCAGCACCAATGAACAGTCCTAAAATAACAGAAATAAGAATGAGCAGCAATTCATTTTTGATAGCGTAATGGTCCTGAAGAAAATCCATTTTTTTTACAATTTAAATGTAGAATAAAATTACGATAAAAAATTTATCCTCGGGGCTGTCATTAAACTTTGTTTAGGGCAGGAAGATTTTATTGGACTGAAAAACTTTCGTAATATTACAGATTAAATGGAAAAGGCAAGTACAAAAGTTATGAAACCTACATTTTTTTCGACAAAAGAAGAGTTCAGAGAATGGCTTGAGAAGCACCACGAAGATGCGAAGGAACTTTTAACAGGGTTCTACAAAACCGGAAGCGGAAAACCTTCTATGAGCTGGTCTGAATCTGTAGATCAGGCTTTGTGCTTTGGCTGGATAGATGGTGTGAGGAAGTCAATAGATCATGAAAGTTATTCTATCCGTTTTACGCCAAGAAAACCTTCCAGCATCTGGAGCAACATCAATATAAAGAAAGTTGAGGAGCTCACCAAAGCAGGGCTGATGACTCATTCAGGGCAAAAAGCATTTGATCTCAGAAAAGAGCATAAATCCGGAATTTACTCTCATGAGAAAGCGGATGTTTCTCTTGATCCGATTTATCAAAAACAGTTTATGGATCATCAGGCTGCCTGGGATTTTTTTGAAGGTCAGGCTCCATCCTACAAAAAGGTGATCATACACTGGATCATGAGCGCCAAACAGGAAAAGACAAGGCTTTCACGGCTTGAAAAGGCTATTGATATAAGTAAACAATCAAAAAGATTAGAATAAAAAATAATATTATGGATAAAGAAATTTCACACTTCTGGTTAGGATATTTCAAGAATGAAGAAGACTTTTATGAATTTGTAGAAGAGGATGAAAATTATTATATAGAGGAAGAAACCGACGATCAGTATGTTTCCAAATTTGCAGAATCACAGAACATCAAATGGTTTGATGATGATTTTATAGAATATGGCTTTGAGGATGAAAATCTTAGTCTTTATGACAAGTTTGCAGAATATTCTTATGCTGACCAATGGCTTCCAATCCTTGAAAGAAAGCTGAATGAATTAAGTCTGGACACTCCTGTGAATGCCATCATTTTCGCAACAAGATTTGTGATTCCGAATCCTGTTTCTGTAGAGAATGATGATTATTCACTTCATTATGTGGGTGAAATAGAATACGATATTTAAAACTGAAAACAAAATTGTTTTCTCAACACTGGCAACAGTTGGTTTCATTGTACATATGAACCACCTGTTGCCATTTTTTAATTAATAAGGACAAAAGTAATGAGACTATATCTTGAAAAATAGAAGTATTTTTGCATCTGATGAATTTATATTCTACCCTACAGATAGGAGATTATCACCTTAATCATTGTGAAGATGATCTTCTTATCAAAAAAATTAGTTCGGATAAAGTTGTATGTGCTGTTATGGATGGATGTTCTACAGCTATGGACAGTCATTTTGCTTCAACACTCATTGCAAAACTTTTACGTAAAGTCATTATTGAAGCTGGTTACAGAGCATTATACGAAAAAGACAACCAACACAGTTTGGAAGAGGAACTCAAAGAAATCATAAAAGGGTTATTTAAAGAAATCATATTTGCTAAAAATCATCTGATGCTAGATGAAAAAGAGTTGTTAACCACTCTTATTATCTTAATTTATGACATCACAAAAGATGAAGGATTAGTCTTAGCCATTGGTGACGGAGTTGTTTGCATCAATGGAAATATCACAGAATTTGATCGTAATAATAAACCCGATTATTTAGCCTATCATCTTCATAAAGACTTTGAAAACTGGTATTCTGTGCAGTCTCAAAAAATATTTTTTGATCATTTAGACGATGTTTCAATTGCTACTGATGGTATTTCAAGCTTTTCACAAATTAAAAAAACAAATTCTGATGAAGTCATCAACTTTGTTGAATATCTAATGATTAATCAAAACAACAACGATACGGAAGATATGCTCAACAGAAAGCTTAAACAACTGGAACATCAATATAGGGTAAAACCTACAGATGACTTGGCTATCATCAGAATCATAAAATAATTCATACATTCTGAATATCATGGAACAATCTAAATCTCATCGGTTCTACTCAGTTCTGAAAAGGCTGTCCATCAACGCTGTCCTAATTTCTGCGGTCACATTTGTACAATTTTACTGGTCAATGGGAACCTTTTCAGATCGTATGTCAAGCGGCTGTCTGGAATGTTGGTTTGTTGAAGATGCATTATTTATGTCAATGATAACCGGCATTTTTCTTTCTGTGATTTTTTCTTTGTTTTCCTTTATGAAAAGAATGTTGGTCAAAATGAGCATTGAGTTCTTATTGCTGTCCTTTGTCTGGTTATTTTGGAATTATTCCATATTTGTAGACAGAGAATCCTCATGGAGTACTTATGAATTCAATACAGAGATTCAATATACACTATCGCTTTCTTTTCTTCCGGTTATCTTTCTGGGATGTTTGTGTGTTTCACTTTTACATTATCAGGAAATAAAAGCTAGATTTGTATCTTATAAAAACAAACACCATTGAAAAAAATCATTTCTATTTTACTTCTGTCTTCTTTGGTTGTCTATTCTTGTGATAAAACTAAAGCAGATGCTCCGAAAGATTCTTCGACCATTATAAAAAAGGATTCAGCACAAAATAGTATACAAGTTCAAAACGAACGATCACCAGCAGGAAAGCATATCTCCGATTTTGTTTCAAATGACTATGAGATTCAATATGAAACCGAAGGTGATCTCAACCAGGATGGTCTTCCTGACAAAGCTTTGGTTTTAAGAAAAAAAGAGGACACTTTAGCACAGAGAGAAACTATCATTCTTTTAAAAAATCCTGATAAAACATACCGGTTATTTAAAAGTTCAAAAACTGTTCTTCCTGAAGAATACAATGAGTTTGGTTATAAAATGCATGATACAGAAGACATCAGTATTGAGAAAGGAACATTAAATATCAATCTGTATGATATCGGGCCCAACGGCAATCAGTTCAGTAAGTTCAAATATATTGGTGATCACCTAGTTCTCAGTTATATTGAAACTTATAATATGGGAGCAGGCTCTCACTCTGCACTCTATTACGAGCCGATGAAAGGTAAAATTACACTTGAGGTCATTAGTACTATGGAAGAAGAGATGCCGTCAACTACTCAAAAAGCTCAAGTAAAAAAAGAGAAATTTTTATTTGAAAATATTTCTCTGGACGATATCGTCAGTAATGCATACAATTTTGTAGAAAAAAAAATAAAGGTCTCCTAGCCCTAATAAAAATAAAACTTCCGCCCAAAAGACGGAAGTTTTTTATTTAAGATATAATCTCCTGTATTGATTAATGTGCTTCCAGCCAGTTGTCTCCTACTCCAATCTCTACTAATAACGGAACCTGCGTTTTTAAAGCATTTTCCATTTCAGTTTTGATCAGTTTTGAAGCGGCTTCAATCTCATCTGCCGGAGATTCAAACACCAATTCGTCATGTACCTGAAGCAGCATTTTTGTTTTAAGCTTTTGTTCTTCAAGTTCCCTGTCTATTTTGATCATGGCAAGCTTTACGACATCTGCTGCACTACCCTGAACCGGTGCATTCACGGCATTTCTTTCAGCATGTCCTCTCACCACGAAATTATTGGAATTGATATCTTTCAGGTGACGTTTTCTTCCCAAAATAGTTTCCACATAACCTTGCTGACGTGCTTTATTCACCTGTTCTGCCATATATTCCTTCAGCTTCGGATAAGTTTCAAAATAGGCTTCGATCATCTGTTTGGCTTCTGTACGGGATAGCCCGGTTTGTTCTGCTAATGCAAAAGCACCCTGTCCGTAGATGATACCAAAGTTTACGGTCTTAGCCTGACTTCTCTGGGTCTTGGAAACTTCTTCCAAAGGAATTTTAAACAGTTTTGCTGCTGTAGAAGCGTGAATATCTTCTCCGTCCTGGAATGCTTTGATCATATTGTCTTCTCCCGATATTTCAGCTATTAAGCGAAGTTCAATCTGTGAATAATCGGCAGAAATAATTTTCTTTCCTTCTCCAGAAACAAAGGCTCCACGAATCTGTTGTCCTCTCAACGTTCGGATCGGAATATTCTGCAGGTTCGGATTTACACTCGCCAGACGGCCTGTAGCAGCTGTAGTCTGTGAGAAATTGGTGTGTACCCTGTTATCTTCTTTATCAATCTGTGAAGGCAGAGCATCTACATAGGTTGATTTTAATTTCTGATAAGTTCTGTATTCCAGAATATGTTTAATGATCTCATGTTTTGAACTTAACTTCTGAAGAACATCTTCCGAGGTTGCATATTGCCCTGTTTTTGTTTTTTTGGCTTTCGGATCCAGCTGCATTTTTTCAAACAGAATTTCTCCAAGTTGTTTTGGTGAATTCATATTGAATTCTTCTCCGGAAAGTTCAAAAATTGTAGTTTCTAACTGTTTCAGGTCATTCTCAAGATCTACACTTTCCTGTGCCAGCCATTTTTCATCCAGAGAAATACCTGCCAATTCCATTTTTGCCAGTACTTCCATCAGAGGCATTTCTATATTGAAGAAAAGCTCTTCCAGATTTTCTTTTTTCAGCTGTGGTGCAAAAAGCTCATACAACTGGAAGGTGATATCTGCATCTTCTGCTGCATAATCTGTCTGTGTTCTCAGATCTGCATCTCTGAAGCTGCCCTGTTTTTTCCCTTTTTTCCCAATGATGGTTTCTATGGATACCGGCTTGTAGTTCAGGTATACTTCTGAAAGGTAATCCATACCGTGCCTTCCGTCCGGATTCAACAGATAGTGGGCAATCATGGTATCAAACATCGCTCCTTTTACGGTAATGTCGTATTGTTTTAAAACTTTGTAATCATATTTCAGATTGTGAGCAATTTTCAGCAGGTCTTCTTTTTCAAAAAACGGTCTGAAAATCTCTAACGTCTGCAAAACTTCGGATCTGTCTTCAGAAAGCGGAATATAATAAGCAAGCCCTTTTTTATAAGAAAAACTCATTCCTACCAATTCTGCTTCCAACTCGTTTAATGAAGTGGTTTCTGTATCAAAGCAAACAACCTGTTGCTGCAGGAGATTATCTACCAGTTTTTTCTGTGCTTTCGGATTATCGATGAACTGATAAAGATGATCGTTCTGCTCAATTGTAGATTTTGTAGAAGTAGCCTGTTCCAATTCTTCGAAATTGGCAAAAAGATCAAGCTGCATCACCTGTCCTTTTATTTCTGTTCCTGCAGGAGTCTGCTTCACTTCCACCTCGCTTACCACTACTGTTTCTGCAGGAGCGGGAGCAAAGGCTCTGTAAAGGTTTTCGTACAGTCTTCTGAATTCTATTTCATCAAAGACTTCTTTTACTTTTTCAAAATCCGGAGTTTCCAGGTCATATTGTTCCTGATGGAATTCTACCGGAGCATCACAAATAATGGTAGCTAATTTTTTAGACAAAATACCACGTTCTGCAGAAGCTTCTACTTTTTCCTTCAGTTTTCCTTTCAGCTTATCTGTGTTGGCCAATAAAGTTTCTATGTTTCCGAATTCTTTCAGGAATTTCATAGCAGTTTTCTCTCCTACTCCTTCCAATCCAGGGATATTATCTACTGCATCTCCCATCATAGCAAGAAAATCGATAACCTGTTTAGGATCTTCAATCTCGTATTTTGCCTTTACTTCATCAACTCCCAGAATTTCAATATCACCACCTTTTAAGCCTGGTTTATAAATTTTAATTTTATCTGTTACCAACTGTGCAAAATCTTTATCCGGTGTTACCATGAAAGTGGTATACCCTTCTTTTTCTGCTTTGCATGCAATGGTACCTATTACATCATCCGCTTCATATCCTTCAACTCCCAAGCGTGGAATATGCATGGCTTCAAGAATTCTGTGGATATATGGAACAGCAATTTTAATGGCCTCAGGAGTTTCGCTTCTGTTGGCTTTGTAATCCGAATAGTCATCAGTTCTTACACTGGCCTGTCCTACGTCAAAAACTACTGCCAGGTGGGTAGGTTTTTCTCTTCTGATCAATTCGATCAAAGAATTGGTAAAACCAAAGATCGCAGAAGTATCCAGCCCTTTACTGGTAAGTCTCGGATTCCTGATTAATGCGTAATATCCTCTGAAAATCATCGCATAGGCATCGATGAGAAACAGCCTTTTATCTTGTGTTGCGTCCATATTTTGAATAATGAACAAATATAAGAAAATAGGAGTAAAAGTTGGTAGTTTGAGGAAGGGTTTCAGGGTTCAGATGATGAATAGTGAATGGTCAATTCGCTTTGCTTGTCAATTTTATGCAGCAGTAATCATTCACAATTCATTTTCTAGCAGTCATGGTTCTCGTAGTTCACTTGTTCCATTTTATTTTGGTAACCTTCCATTTCTTTGCTGCTTATGGTTACTTTTTTTAATTGTACTGGAAGCTGTCTTTTACCATCAGGACTTATCCAGATTCCATTCATCATATCACCTTCTTTTTTTATAATCATTAATCCGGTAAAGTGTTCTTCTACCATTGAAAACTGTTTTTGAACACCTTCTGTAACATTTAATTCAAGCCAATTGCTTACTTTTTCATATTTGTACATTGCATTATAGTAAACACCACTTCCACAGTCACTGTCTACAGACTGGAAGAACAATGTGATTGGCATTTTCCCGTTAATAGTTCCCTTATATAAAGTGGAACTGTTTTGCGCTTGCAAAGAAAGAAAAGTCATGGTAAAAACAAGAATAAACAGAATTTGTCTGAACATTTTTTTGTTATATAAATGGTTATTAATTATGGATAAAAACAGAACAGCATACCAATGGTATACTGTTCCTTTTTTCTTTAAGTAATATTGGATTATTTACCTGTAGAAGGCCATAGTCCAGCGTACTGAGAAGTACCGTAGTCAATAGTTTCAGCACTGATTACGAAGCTGATCAGCATACTGTTGCTGTCTACTGCGTCGAAATCTACTTCGTGCTGAATTACATATCCGTTTTCCCATTTCAAAGTAATTAATGTTCCTTCTTCGTGAGATTTGTTGAAAGTGATTTCTCCTACTGTTGGCTTGTATTTACCGTTTAACAAGCTTTCAAGGATGTCTGACTTTTCAGTAGCTTCTACTGTAACCTTGATCAATGCGTTAGAAGGATCTGATGCTACACGTCCTGATACGTCTGTAGATCTTGATACACTGTAGTTCATTTTTAACAGTTTCTGTCCTTCACCGTTGTTGAATTTTAAGATTCCTCTTGAATTTCTTTCTGCCATGATTGTAAATTTTAGTCGTTAGTAATAAATTGTTATTCAATAATTATATAACAAAGATAGCTCCCCTGGTTTTGAAAAAAAAGCATTTGAACAGAAATATGAAAAAGTGTAGTAATTATACGATTTCATGTCGTAGTTCTACGATTTCATGTCGTAATTCTACGACAAAAGATTTAAAACCAATCATAACATATTATAAATAAACATATTAAATAGTATTAAAAAATAAGAACATCTCATTAAATAATACACTAATAAGAGAGATAAATTGTTAAAAATTAAACTTTACAGGAATTAAAACCATTCTATTTATTCACTATAAATATGTACAGGTTGAGACTATAAATATTTGTCATTTCATTCCGTTTTTCATAAGCAGCTTGCTCCTATATAAAAAAACAGAACAGTATACCCGGATGGGTGTACTGTTCTGTACCAATTTTATTTTTACTAAGATGATGAATAGGCTTAATTACTACCTGTAGAAGGCCATAGTCCAGCGTACTGAGAAGTACCGTAGTCAATAGTTTCAGCGCTTATTACAAAGCTGATCAGCATACTGTTGCTGTCGATTGCATCGAAGTCTACTTCGTGCTGAATTACATATCCATTCTCCCAGTTCAAAGTGATTAATGTTCCTTCTTCGTGAGATTTGTTGAATACCACTTCTCCTTTTGTAGGCTTGTATTTACCGTTTAACAAGCTTTCAAGGATGTCAGATTTTTCAGTAGCCTCTACTGTTACTTTGATCAATGCGTTAGAAGGATCTGATGCTACACGTCCTGATACGTCTGTAGATCTGGATACACTGTAGTTCATTTTTAACAGTTTCTGCCCTTCTCCTCCGTTGAATTTTAAGATTCCTCTTGAATTTCTTTCTGCCATGATTGTAAATTTTGATCGTTAATATTTTGTGATTCGGTGATTGTTTAGCAAAGATAGAGGCTCTTTAGTGCTAAAAAAAACTTTTCAATATAAATCTGAAAAATTGTAGTAGTTCTACGATTTCTTGTCGTAATTCTACTACAATGGATTTAACAAACCCACTTAAAACGCCATCAGTAAAGGATTTTAACTTATTGAAAAACAACAAAAAAATGAAAAATTTTCCACATGAGTGAGAAATATTAAGATTTCTTTAGTATAAAGTTGGCCTATTTTAACAGATCAATTCTCCAAAAAAAATAGCAATCCGTTAAAAACAGATTGCTATTTTTTTGTATTTAAGATTATTTACTGCTGAATGCTTGCTCCTTCTTTGATGGAACGAACCAGTATTTTATTTTTTCTCAGCAGAAAATCAGGCATCAGGTCAACCGGAAGATAGAAAGGACTTTCTCCTTTTTTCTGCAGTTCTTCCACAATACCGGGATTCCAGGTGAGGATTTTATCCATGTCTACATTAAGTTCATCAGCGACAACTTTCAGGTTGAATCCGGCATTAATTTCCGTTTCTGAAAGAGCTTCAGTGGCGGCTCTTCTGTTTCCATCTTCAAAGAAAATTTTGTTGATTCTTGAAGAATTATAGTTACTTAAAACACTCTGAAGTTCTCCGGTAGCATAGCATGCATTGAGGTATTTCTTCACATGATTAATGGTTTCTCCGGGAAGGTATTTAGAGAATTCGTGATATTGAGAGGAACCTGCAGCTTCCATCGCTTTGGCAATATTTCCTTCACCACAGTTATAAGCTGCTACAACGGTTACCCAATTGTTATATTTTTTATAAAGGTTTCCTAATGAGATGACAGCTGTTTTTGTACTTTTATAAACATCGGTTCGATTTTGTTCTGTAAGTCCGTATTGGTTAGCATGAGCAGTCATCAACTGCCATATACCTACTGCTCCGGCTCCGGAGGTGCTATTTCTGTTGAAATGGGATTCTATCAGTGCCAGGTTTCTTAAATGCTTGGGAAGACCTTTCTGAAGAAGTAACTGTTCAATAAATTCTACAAGATCTTTATTGGCATTAATGATGCCCTTATATTTTCTCACACTGCTTTCCGAAGTATCTGAAGCGGCAAGAAACTGTCCGTTTACACTAATAACAGTTCCCAATAATAGTAAGCCTGTAAAAATATTTCTGACAATGGTTTTCATTTTATTTGTATTTATAAGCAAAAAGGCAAATTTATTTTTTTACCCTTTCGCTTCCTAATTAATCTACTTTCCAGCTGGTTTTTTCTTCCTCATTATTCCAATCTACATGAATAGTCTGGCCGGATTTTACTTCTTCTCTAACAATCATTTTAGAGATCGGTCTGGCAAGCTGTGCACGGATTACTCCTGAGATCTGTCTTGCTCCATACTTGCTGCTAAATCCTCCTAACGCTAGGTTTCTTACTGCATCATCACTGATTTTTAAGGTAATTCCCAATCTTGTCAGTGAGGTATGAAGTGATTTCAGCTGAATATTAAAGATTCTTTCTGCAATAGATTCCGTGATCGGGGCAAAAGGAATAATCTCTGTAATTCTTGCTAAAAACTCAGGTCTGAATCGTCCTGAATTTGACATAATCTGCATCAGGGAAGATGATTCCGGAACTTTTCCTTCTTCAAACTGTTTTACAATTTCTTCGCTTCCTATATTGGAGGTAAACAGGATTAATGCATTGCTGAAATCTCCTTCTTTCCCCAATTTATCATGAACTTTTCCTTCATCCATAATCTGAAGAAATACGTCAAAAACTGAATGATGGGCTTTCTCAATTTCATCAAATAAAACAACGGTATATGGCTGTTGTCTGATTTTATTGACAAGCATACCTCCTTCTTCATATCCTACATATCCCGGAGGCGCTCCGTAAAGGAGAGCGGCAGAATGTTCTTCCTTAAATTCTGACATATCAAAACGCACCATGGCCTTTTCATCATTGAAGAGTAGTTCTGCCATTGATTTTGCCAGCTCTGTTTTACCGGTTCCGGTAGGTCCCAGAAGGAAGAATGATCCGATAGGCTGTCCCGGTTTATTCAATCCACTTCGGTTTTCAACAATAGCATCAGAAAGGATTTTTAATGCGTGATCCTGTCCTACTACCCTGTTTAGCAGAAGGGATTCCATATTCAAAAGTTTTTCTTTTTCCTGAGCCTGGATCTTTCCGATTGGAATATTGGTTTTGGCTGCCATTACTGCTGCCAGCTCCAGTCTGTCTACTTTTTCTCTTTTCTTCGCTGCATGCTGTAGAAGTTCGGCATACGTATCTTCAATAATCTGCTGAATCTGATCTACCGGCATAGAATTGTCAATAGCAGGTTGTTCACTCAACGAACCCCAAAGGATTGGGCTTATTTTATCTCTTAACAAATTGTAAGTCCAGATCAGCTCGTCTGCTTTATCTTTACTGTCTGTATATTCTTCTGTTAAAATAGCATCATAGCTTTCTTTCCAGCTGTTGAGTTCTTTTTCTGACAGTTCATCCAGCATTTTGATGGCTGCCATTGTTCTGTCTAATAAATCAATAGCGGCATCGGGCAGTTTTTTACCTTTTGCATATCTTTTAGCCAGGCGTACACATTCCGGAATGGCTGTTTTTTCTACTTCAATGCCGTGGTGTTTTTTGTAACCATCAAGAAGTACGTCAATCATTTTCACACAGGTCTTTTCATCCGGTTCGTGCACTGTTAAAACTTCAAAGCGACGGTTGAAAGCCTGTTCCGGCTCTATAATTTTTCTGTATTCTTCCTGGGTTGTAGCTCCAATTACGGTAATTTCTCCTCTGGCAAGCTCAGGCTTCAAAAGGTTGGCAACGTTTCCAATGCTTCCTTTAGGATCTAAAAGGGTATGAATTTCGTCAATGAAAAGAATAGCTTTTTCAATTTTCTTGCATTCATTGATTACTTTTTTCAGACGGTCTTCAATTTCGCCTTTATAAGAAGTTCCGGCTAATAATGCTCCGGTATCCAACTCTAAAAGGGTGCCATTTTTAAGCATTTCAGGAACATTTCCTTTGATGATTTCTGTAGCAAATCCTTCTACCAATGCTGTTTTTCCGACTCCTGGTTCACCAATGATGATTACATTCGGTTTGCTTCTGCGGCAAAGAATTTCTACCAGCATTCTGAGTTCTTTGTCTCTACCAATGATATTTTCAATTTCTCCTTTTCTTGCCTGTGCTGTTCTGTCTACACAGTAGCTTTTAATGGAAGGAAAAGAAGAATCTGAATAGTCTGAACCGTTATTTGAAAATAGTGACGAAAAATCACCGTCTTCTGAAACGGTAAACGGTGTATCTTTTCTGTACAGATTGAAAATCTCATGTTCTCTCAACGGAAGTGATTTCAGCTGCTGAAGTGAAAATACAACTTGTGGTTTTACAATGGCTGTAAGTATACAGATGGGTGTGATCTCATCCAGTCCTAATTTTAAACGAATATCATCTGCTTCTTCTACAAGGGTATCCACAGCATCATCCTGGCCTACTTCATCCGGAAGATGGTTGGTTTTGGGGTATTCTTCAATGCGGACATCTGCCCATTCATAGAAATAACCGGGATCTTTATCTATACTTTTAAGGAATTCATTTAGTCCGATATCTTTATGCATCAAAGCCTGCAGAATATGCGGGCCTCCATAGGTTCCATTATAATTTTCCTTCGCTATCGACTGAGCAATGTGAAATAGCTGCTTTACGGTTTCGTTGGTTACTAGTACTCCCATTTATAATTTTCTTATATTAATAATTTGCGTTCTGTTGTATGTGTTTCAGATTTGATGGTATTGATCTGTATTTTTCTTCCCTTTCTCTCAGAGAATCAAAAGTCCTTCTTTTTTGTGTAGCTAAAATTAATTATTTTATTCTAAACGAGATAAAGATAGTTAATTCTTCAATTAGAGAAGTAAGAACGGTGTTTTTTTGTTTTTAAACATGATTCTGTTGGTAAAGTTTTGTGACAAATTACTAACCTAAACTTTCTTTTTTGTTTTTATATATTCAAAAAGTATAATAAAATCAAACTGATCCACTGAAGTCCTATGTAGATATAGAATAACATCGCCGAAGGTTCTGCCAGTTCATGCAATTTTTCAATCAGAGTAGTTTTTATAATTTCGGAAAAGTCTGCATTTTCGTCTCCCAGGTTCAATTCATCAAACTTTATTTTATTTAAAGCGTAAGATAAAATCCGTTTGAGTATTTTGTTTTCTGAACTATTTTTGAATTCATTCAGAAGTTTTACTTTGGCGATTGCAAAATCAGCACTTGTACGGATAACAGTTGGCTGTTTGGCTTTAAAAATCCCAATTACTTTATCTATAAACGGAATTACAATTGTTTTGGAATGATCCTGAAGCAGCTTGCTGATTACTACAGACATTGCATATTTTGAAGCAAAGACAATGGTTAAAAATGGAGCCATAATAATCAGCAGATAAAAAATACTTGCTGAAACAGGTTTAGCCTTAATTGTCGTTATCAAAAATGCAATAGCTCCTGTATGCCCTATTGATGGGCCTAAACGATCAGATAAAATATAAATTCCCAATACCAGGGTAATAATAGTCGAAATAAGCCCTATTGCATAAATTTTAAATATACTGAGGATGAATGCTGCGGATAGCTTGGAGAAATATTTCAGGTGATCCGTGATTTTGTTCATTGATAATTGAAGGTTATTTAGTTTTATGAGATGCTTTTATGAAAAGCTGTTTTTATATTGATTATTTAATAGTTAGAGTTGTTGAAGATATATATTTACAGAAATCTAATAATAAAACA
Organism: Chryseobacterium viscerum; assembly: GCF_025949665.1. Classification (NCBI taxonomy): domain Bacteria; kingdom Pseudomonadati; phylum Bacteroidota; class Flavobacteriia; order Flavobacteriales; family Weeksellaceae; genus Chryseobacterium; species Chryseobacterium viscerum. The sequence continues at coordinate 22,372 of NZ_JAPDFT010000003.1, forward strand.
CTTGTACTTCTGATGTATTTTTTGTGGTATTATTAATTTCTTTCTGGGTTATTTTTCCATTATGATCCAGTGTAAACTTGATTCTTTCAGCGTTGGTAAGCTCTTTATTTACTTCTGTTTTGCCATTTTTAAAATGATTGGAAAAATTGTAAGTATTGATTTCTATAGTAATCGCTTCTGGTTCGTATTTATATTTTTTTTCAATTCCTGACAGCGGTGTTTCAGATTCTTCTTTAAATTTTTTCCAGCCTAATATTTTCTGTTGTTCAACAGTTATTGGAGTCCATTTTTTATCTACAAGAACTGAAGCATTTACAATCGTATATTCATACTTTTTCTCTTCGGTAATCTGATCTTTAACATACCTATAGGTTGTCTTCGTAAAGTGATTCGCCCATTTTTTAGTATCAGATTTATCTGAAGCTCCATAGTATTCAACAACACTCATGAGGACATTACCTGTCAGGTCATACTGAAATTCAATAATATGATTTTCATTTTCAGTATATTTCCTTACGATTTGCCCTTTATTATTATATTGATAGAGTAAGGTATAAGTTTCATCCTTTACTACTTTTCCATTAGGGGCTATTTCTTTTTCTTTTATGTTTTCTTTTAGAATATGATCGTTTTTATCATAAGTAAATTCTCTTTCTGACTGTATATCTTTGGTATCTTTCTTTTGAGAAATAAGTCTTCCGTTTTCATCATATGTATTCTCCAGCAGGATTTTGTCAACCATTTTATCTTCAGCTATTCTCAGTAACTGCCCATATTTATTGTAGTGATATAAATATTTGTTTTTAGCATCGGGGAGATTTTTTTCGATACTTTTAATGAGTCCAAGTTCATTAAATTCTATGAGTGTAAAAAAATCACCTCCTGCCGTTCCGCTTCTTCCAATAGGATATTTATAAAAGGTAGAATACTTTTTGGGAGAAAAATATTTGAGATGGTTAATCTCCAGCAGATCATCCGTATTTAGAAATTTTGAATTTTGTATATCAAAAATATGCGATTTAATATCAATCTTTGCATATATTTCATGCAGCTTGCCAGGTGTATAAAACAGTACAACATCTCCATTCTTTTCATAAGCAATCTCCTGGTTTGGGTACAGTTCTTTAGTATTAAACTTCTCAACCTCTTTATTATATTCCTGCATATTTTGACTATTTGAATGACAACTTATTACTATGCCAATAAAAACTAACATCTTTAGGATGATTGACTTCTTATTTTTCAGTTTCATTTTTTTTCGATTTATCTATTGCTTTCATATCATCTGCGTCCTTATGAATTCTATCCCATTGCCACTTCCAAAAAGTGATCAAAACATCTCCATAAATATAATCCATTACATTCTCTGTAGTTCCTTTTTTAAACATGTGTCCTGGTTTGAAAGCATCTTCAACAAAGCCAGCAAATTTATTTGATCCCATATCAGGAAAAGAATGAGCCAGACCTAACGAGTGAGCAACTTCATGAGGGATCGTTATCCAATCTTTTTTCGCCATGATGGCAGGCCCTACAATTACATTATCAGCACCTGCAAATATACTTTCAGATTTACCAAATAAATCATCTATATCAAAAGGAACAAAAAATACAATGGTATCTTCATAATCAGGATTATTTTTTCTATATATTTTTTCTAAATAGTTTTGAACATATCCTGCATCTCCTTTATCAGAAAATATTCCGTCTTCCATTAATTCCCAGGTAGCACCATTTTTTTTCAAATATAAGTCATCATCCATATCATCAAAATCTACCTCCATATACTCATCCTTATCGATTTTGAAATGACTTAATGTCTGAGCAAAGGTATCTTTGATTTTTTGTTCATAAGTCTTCAAAAATGAACTGCTGAATTTAGTTTCTAAAGTATTAAATTCATAGGTATTCAACTCCTGGTTTATTTTTAATCTCGCTTTATTCTGAATATCAATTTTAAGAATAGCTTCATTTTTTTCTGCAATTTTCTTCAACAATGTTTCTTCGCTACTACTGAACCAGCCTGTTTTACCACTTTGCACCTCTGCCAATTCGGCTTCAAGATCTGCTTTTTGTTTCTGTAGCTTCTGCTGTCTTTTAATAATATCTTTATCTTCAAAATAATCAGGTGTGGCAGTACCGTTTCTTTTTGACAGATATATTTTCTCATCATATCCATCCACTTTGATCCATCCATTAAAGTGAACTTTTACATAACGGACATTTAAATCATATTCGATGCTGTTGTTATACACATTAAGCACTCCCATCAATTCTCCTGCAGTTATATAAATAGTTGGCATTGAATTCACTGTTTTCCCTGCAGCCTTGTCTTCCTTCCATTGTTTTTCTTCGGCTTTTTCCTCCTCAGACTTTTTATGAAACGTAATGATTATACATGTATTTTCCGTTATATAATCTAAAAATGTTATTTTAATATTTTTACTAAACTTGTTTGGAGTACTTTCAGAAATTTCAAAACCAGAACTACCTTCATCAGTAAATTCTAATTCTATCCCTTCATTCCCGCTATCTATTTCGATTCTTCCTTCAACAGGTTCTTCAATATTGAAAAAAACTTCAAGTTCATAGCTCTTGTTATTATCAGATTCGTCCTTTGCAAAACCAGAAAACCAAGGAACATAATAAGGTTTTCCATTTATGTTTAAACCAGATTTTCCACTGTTAGAACCTGCATTAATATAACCAAACTCTCCTAAAGAGATGTATTTTAAATAAGGTGTATATTCTTTTTTAAGGCTATCAACACCATCCAATACCAGACTTTCGTAATTAAGCGGTTCAGTATAGGCTGTCTCGTAATTTTCTCCGGCATACCAATCAAACCCAAATTCCGGTTTATTAGCATAATTACTTTTTCTCCGAAAAATAGCCAGTCCTTTTATTGAATTTTTAACTTTTCTTTCATCTCCCGGAGGATTTGCGTAAGTAACCCCTGCCTGATCTCCTTTTTGTTTAACAAATCCCGAAGCAAAATTGCTTATAAAGTTTCCGGCATTATTTTCAATCTCTTGGGTTGATAATTCAGATATCTTTCCGCCTGCTATTTCTGTAATATTTCCCATAATATCAGATTAATAGTTAGCTCCTTTTTCTCCGCTATTATTTTTAACTTCTTTCTGGGCATTATGATGAATGGTACCTTCAGCAGAAATAACTTCTATATCTTTAGTTGCATTTCTTTTCACATTTGTTGATTCAGAAGAGATATCACCTTTTGCTACTTTCAAAATATTAGCTGCCATTAAAGAATAATCCAATACCGCATTCTGCATCATCATTCCTCCTGCGGTACTCATATGATTTACTCCGGCTCCTTCGGTAATATTTAGCCCGGCAGTAGAAGTAATATTCTCTGAAGCACTTATATTTATATTTTTTGCATTAATATTAATTGTTTCCGGTGCTGTAATGTTAATATTGCTTCCCGTTGTATCCAGATGAATCTCATTACCACTTTTATCTGTAATAATGATGCTTTCATCTTCTGTAAAAACGATTCTGTGGCCGCTTCTCGTCTGAATAGACTTTACCCGGTTCTCTGCACCTCCTCCAAGGCCAATTCCTCCGTGGAACATTCCTCCCATAACGAAAGGTCTGTCAGGATGGTTGTGTACGAAATTAACCATCACCTGATCTCCAACTTCAGGAATGGCTACATACCCACGGTTTTGAGTGATCTGATCCGTTCCTCCTGCATCAGGGCTCATTACACGGACAAAATGGGTGGTATCATTCATCTGCCAGTCAAATCTTACCTGAACTCTTCCCTGCCCTTCCGGATCGGTATTTGAAATTACGGTGGCGATCTGTGGCTGTGCTGCGGGAGTGGTAAATTCCGGTTTGGGTAAGAAACCAGTATCTGCCGCAATAGATTCAAAGGTTCCTGAATAATGTCCGATCGTATCAATTTCGTGAACGGCTTCTGTTACCATCACTTTGGTAAAATAGGATGTTTCATTGCTGTCCGGCTTTCTCATGTGGATATCCACAATACATCCCGGATGCAAAAACGGAACTGTTGTAGATCCGGAAACAGAAAATACATTTACTGCTTCACTTCCTGATGTGCTTCTTTGAGAGTGCTCCACATCCAGATGGGTTGTTGCTTTAATAGGTGCAACCTGAAGCGCCGGAGTTTTATATATTTTATCGTTATGACTGTATGCTGTACGGGCAAGGTCGCCCATATGACTTACAGGAGTTTCTCCGGAAGTCAGCTTTTCATTTTTACTGCTGTTGTAGCCATAATATTGAGGTTTCGTATGCACAGCTTTTAACTCTACTCTAATGTTATCTGCATTGCTTCCGTAAAGAAGTTTGATAGGTTTATTCTGTGGAGGAAGTTTTCCGAAGTGCACTACCTCGCCATCATAATAGAATTGTTCCCCATAAGCTTCTGCCATTCTTGCCAGATAATTGTAATGGGTTTCATTGTATTGGCTGCTGTAGATAATCTGGGAATAATCATTTGCGTCAATTCTTATATCAAATCGTTCTTTATCAATTCCCTGTTTGATTACTTCTTCAGCGATAATCCCTATATTAACGGGCTGCCCGCCGCCAAAACTCTGAATATGCGGAGCTCCATCAAGTAAAATCGTTGGACTGTATCCGGAAAGCACTATGTTTCCAAGACTCATTTTTTCCTGGCTGAATCCTACTTTGGTAATGATACCCACAAAGTTTCTTTCAGGGCTTTTCTCAATATCTTTGTAAGAAATAACGGCAGTAAGGCGTTTTCCTAAAAATTTATTAGCTTCTTCAAGGGTGTGGCTCTGCCTGTCTCCCAATGCGTCGTGGGCAAGGGTAAGGCTGAATTCATGGTGGTGGCTGGCTTTCTGTTTAAGAGTGAAGTGTTTGTAGTACTTAATAATTTTACCTTCCACAACCAGTGACAATTTAACCAGCCGGTTGATTCCTGCATGATGATTCTCGGATATTCCGTCTGCATTCTGTGACGGGCGGAAGGAAGATCCTTTTGTCTTTGATTCGGTTTTCATATGCTTTGTGTTTGATTAAAGATAACAATATTTTATATAACAGATAGTATATAAATATGTTAGAGTAAAATTTTCTGGTATAAGTTTTCTCATCCAGGCAAAAAAAGACCGCCTTATAAATAGGGACAGTCTTTTTTCTTATGAATGTTGATAATGTGTGTAAATTTTAGCTGGATGGCCATAGACCAGCGTATTGAGAAGTACCGTAATCAATTGTTTCGGCACTTATTACGAAGCTGATCAGCATGCTGTTACTGTCAATAGCGTCAAAATCTACCTGATGCTGGATTACATATCCGTTCTGCCAGTTTAAAGTGATTAATGTTCCTTCTTCGTGAGATTTGTTGAATGTAATCTCTCCTACAGTCGGTTTGTATTTACCGTTTAACAGGCTTTCAAGGATATCTGATTTCTCAGTAGCTTCTACTGTAACCTTTATTAATGCGTTAGAAGGATCTGATGCTACACGTCCTGACACGTCTGTAGATCTTGACACACTGTAATTCATTTTTAACAGCTTCTGTCCTTCACCGTTGTTGAATTTTAAGATTCCTCTTGAATTTCTTTCGGCCATGATTAGTAAATTTTAATCGTTAGTAATATTTTGTGATTCGGTGATTGTTTAGCAAATATAGAGGCTCTATTTCGCTAAAAAAAACTTTTCAATATAAATCTGAAAAATTGTAGTAGTTCTACGATTTCTTGTCGTAATTCTACGACAATAGATTTAAACACCACATCACAACACCCACCAACACAGTATTTTAAATTAAATCCCATTTTTAAGATAAAAAACAGTTTTACACTATTAAGAGAGATAATTGAGAAATTATAGGTAAATTGTGAATGGTCAATTCGCTTTTCTGTGAATTTTGGGTTCAAGGTTCAAGGTTGATGTACTTCAACTTTTCATTTCCGGTTTTTGGACACAAAAAAGCAGAAGTATGTACTCCTGCTTTTGATATTATAAAAAATGAATTTCTTAATGCTTTGTGTATTCCGGTTGTTCCGTCGGAATTCTTGAAGGTGTAAAGTATTCATTAAGCCAGTAGAAAGTCTGCCCGTTCTGCTGAATCTTTACAGCTGGATTATTTCTGTTGGCAAGCATTCTGTCTGCTAAATTTTTGTAGTGATAGAAATAATTTTTCACGGTTTCACTAGGAACAACCTTTGATTTTTTCCAACCTTTCAGTTTGTACTTAGCCATCAGTTCTTCTTCAGAAAGATCAAATCCTGTACTCATTCCAATAGCATAAGCCATTGGCTGCTCATAAAGATCTCCTTTATCAAGGAATTTTATAGTCGGGTTATATTTCTTCAGCAGCTTCACATACTCTTTTATTGCTCTTGACTGATTAAAGTCCGGACGGTCTGCCTGAGTATTCCTGTATACTTCGGTATAGAAAGCTTTTAGGTTGTCATATTCCGCTTCAGAAATAAGGATTCCTTTTTCTATTCCCGGAGTATAATCTTTTAGATCTTTCGGGATGTATCCTTTTACAAGGAATGGGCTTCCGTAGTTGATCAGCTGTGCTGCAATTCCTGCAGATACCGGATTGGTAAGACCCGGATACAGATATTTATATTTTACATCAACATCTGTTTTTCCTGCTCCCACTGATGAATGGAAATATTCATTAAGCGATTTATCAATATTCTGGTTGTCTAAAGTAACCTGCGAAATAAGGCTGTCAACAGATTTTTTCAGGAATCCTGGAGTTGTAATATCCCCTTTTTTAGGGAAGATAACGAATCCCTGAGACATACTCTGTTTAGGATATGCCAATGAGAAGAATCCTGCATCACCTTCTACCAGGCTGAAGTTATTCTTGGTAAGAACATCATACTGGTCGATGATTTTTTGTTTTTTAAGTTCAGCAATATTTTTGGCTGTATTGGTAACAACATTTTCTGCCATCAATACGAAATCGTTATAGGTATCAGATGATCTTGCACTCGTCTGGAACATAATCAGTCTTGCCTGAGCCTGGGTAAGTGAGCTGATCACACTGTACATATTTCCGCTTTGGTTGGCAGAAGTTCCTACAGTGACTACAATATTGGTTTCATCAGGTACGTTTGAAAGAAGGTTCCCAGCTGCAGTAAGAGCTTCTCCTACCGGCTGATACCCGCTAGTGCTTGCGCAGTTCATTTCATTCGTTTTCTGATCAATAAATGTTGTCATTTTGCTGTAGTCTGCACTTAGGTTCGATACAGCAATATTTTCCCCGCAAGGATTATTTTTATATAAAACCACTCCATATTTAACATTGTTAAAATAAGATGGTTTTTCGAATCTAAGCTGAAGATCCTGCAGTAATGATTTTACAATGGGTGCATAAGGTGCATTTCCTGCACTTACATCCAATGCAAAAACAATATTAATATTTTTGTCTCTTTCTGTGATCTCCCTGTAACGGTCAAAATAAATAGGCTCACCCAATACGTTCGATACAAAGTTCTTGCTGTAATCTAAAATATTGGTAAAATATTTTGTTTTTGAATCCGGAGTTGGAGCCTGTTCCAATGGAAGGTTTACAGGAAATATATTCTCAAGCTGTGTTCTTTTGTTAACATCTGTAAGAAGAATGGCTTTTTTATTTTCGGCATCTGATCCCGATCCTCCCGGATATCCTTCATAGATTCCTAACGTAGAATCGTTGATCCCTGTGGTATTTTTCAATTTAATAGCAGAACGCTCTCCCCAACTGGAAATCACGTTAGAACTTACCCATCCGTAAAGTCCTTTGCCGATGCTGTCTATATCAATGGAAGGTTTTTTACCTACTAAAAATCGTTTATTGTTTTCAGCCTGCTTGTAGACATATACAATTTGTCCGTTTGGAATCTTTACATTGGCTGTTTCAATAAGACTTGGTGAATTAAACACCATAATAGAGTCATTCTTATAGTATCTTTCAGCGCTTTTGATAACTTCGCTGTTACTTGGTACTACAGCTACTCTTACAGGATACCCTGTTTTTTCACTTTTTAAAGCGTTGTTCCAAAGAAGAAGGTCAGATTCCGGAATCCATCCATATGTTTTGATGGATTTTGACGAAACTTTTTTCATTAAAGCATCCGGAACATATTCCGCTACTTTTACCATTCCGTCTCTATGTTTTAAAACCATTAAAGGTTCAAGGAATTTTACTTCTTTGTAAGATTTCTCATCATCTTTATCCAGATAAGCCGTATTTCTCGATCTGTCTGAAATAACGATCCATGGGGCTGATTTTTTAGGATAACCGTTAACGACAGGGGAAGCATCCACCTGCCCATACTGTGATGGCTCCGGGGTTTTCTTTGACGGCAGTTTTACCTGGCAACTCGTCAATAATACTGATAACCCTATATAATATGCTGCTAGAGGAAATTTATTTTTCATCCTATTTTATCTTTAATGATTGGCGCATCCGTAAAAGCCGGATGATATTATTTGCTTTGGTTGATTTCTACTTTAGTTACACACTCCTGTTTATCATCCAGATTCACTTTTACAGTCTGAATTACCGTGTTTTTGTCAAACTGAAGACCGGCACAATACATGTAGAAATTGTTTACCTTGCTGTCATTTACCTTTACTACTGTATTTTCATTATTACACAGATAAGTTTTCAACAGGTAATTGTAGTGCATATTGAAACTGTTTCCATTGGCGATCTGCTGCAGGTGATATTTGAAATCACTATCTACTCTAGCATAAGAATCTTCTACTGACACTTCCTCTTCTGCAAGAGCATCATAAGCCGGAAGGATCTTGATATGGTGATAGATAGGTTCCTGGCTTTCTTCAGTGTATAGCGTTACCACATAATCTCCGGGCTTTTTATAAGAATAGATCGTAAATTTATCTTTAGAATCTGTATTTCCTGTTTCTCCGAATTTCCATGCAAACACTTTTGCATCAGAAATGGCACGGAAAGATACACTTTCATTTTGCATAGCCTGAGCTACAGCCTCAATAGTAGTTGCACTTTTTGCAGTATCTCTTGCTTTCTGAATGCTTCTTGCGCTTACCATTACAGGGAAAGATTTCGTATACTTATTGTCAACGATCAAACTTACCTGATAATACCCCGGTTTATTATAGAAGTGAATCCCACTGTTTTTATCTGAAGTTGTACCGTCTCCGAAATTCCATCTTTTGGTTTTCGCAAACTGGGTTTTGTCTTCAAATAAAAGTGTGTCACCTACCGCCAGTGAAGACGGATAAACTACCCCAACAATATCATCGGCAGAATGGATAACTTTTTTCTGCAGCCATAGAGCAACCAATGCTGCGATGAGCAAAGTTGCAACAACACCGATAATAATGTTTTTCTTGTTCTTTTGAAAATAATTCATAGTTAATAATTGTGATGTGTTTTATGTAAAGTTCCTAGTATTTAGTATTTATTGTACTCTCGCCTTCAGATCCTGCTCACGCTGATAAAGCTTATTTTGTTTATCCTTGAATCCGATTCTGCATTCATCCACCTGCTTCTGAAAAATTTTAATGTCTTCTGAAGTAGTTGAAATAACTTTTTTGTCATCATAATACATTTTATAGAATTTTGCAATCTGAGGATAGGCATCTTTTCTGATATCAATAACATCGGTACTGCTAAAATAGCTGTTGATATCATTAACCCCTAACTGAATATTATTTTCTATAAAAGGCTGTGGACTGTCATCGGTAAGCTTTGTGATCATCGTATAAGTACTGTCCATGATAGGAATAACAATTTTTTGATGATGCTCAAATTCAGCTTTCTGTTCAAGATTCTGAATCCCTCTTACATCTTCATCAGAAAATGGAGATACAAAACCTTTTAAAAAGATTACTCCCAAAAATAACATGGCAGTCACAAGCATCAGTATTAAATAAAAAAACTGATAATGCCTTTCTTTCTTTGATAATGTGATTTGTCCTTGCATATCTTTATTTTTTATCTTCTTCTTTTACTTCCTGTAAAATTTCTTGTAGGGTCTTTTCTAAGCTCATTATTGGTTACTTTTATTTTACCCATACATTCATCCAGATCCCTTAAAACGGTTTTTTTCTTATACTCTACCTCAATAATCTTAGCCTTTAAGGTCATCATAGGCACTATCTGCTTCATCAGTATGGCATAATGTTTAAAGTTCTGCACACTGTCTTTACCCATAATATTTTTGGCATCTCTCACGTTATCCATAATGCTGGTTCTGAGGAATAACTCGTTCTCCACCTTATTAATACTAAGCTGGTTCATTTTGTCATAAATATCATCAATGTGATCTTTCAGAACGTCACTTCTAAGCATCAGTTCTTTATAGGCTTCAGCTTCCCGGCTGATCCCCTCACGTTGTATATCATAACTCTTAAAGAAGAGAAATAAGCACGTAAAAGTGACAACCGACAAAACAACAAAAGACAGAATAAACTTCCAAATGCCTATTCTGACGTCAGATTTGTTTAATTTTTTTTCCCTGTTAGAAGACATAATTTGCGATTTGTTTGGCCTGTGAAAATATAAAAAAAAAAATTCATGCACAATACGTAGTTTCCCCAGACCTGTTTCGTGAAAACCCTGATTAAATTAATATTAATTTCCACTTTGATAAGTTTTTCATAAATTAGACCTCTAAATTTTAAATATCATTCGCCAAATCGATATTAAGAATGAGTAAAATATTATCTAATACCGTACGTTTTTCTATTGCTGACAGTGATTTTTATTTTAAAAAAATAATGATCAAAACCCTCATGGAGAATCCTTTCTATATGCTTCTGAATGACTGTAACAATGGACACGAGCTGGTAAACAGAATTTACAGGAGACAGGAGGATGTGTTCATTATTGAGTTATTTATGCCAGTATTAAGTGGAATTGAAGCCATCAAATACATCCGGAAAAACAACACAGAAACTCCTATTATTACCTATTCCGGCACTTATCAGGAAGATATGGCTGAAATTCTTTCAAAAATTCCTAATATCTATTACTGCCAGAAAAAAAGCACCATTATAAAGGATATTATTAAAGGAAGTATTGCTTCCGAAGACTTTGATTACCAAACGTATTCTAAAGAATGGGAGCAGCAGCCTCTTGCGGTGCAGGAATATATGGACAGACAGAAAAAGGGTCAGGAAGAGCTTTCTCCGGCTGAAATCCAGCTGATGAGATTCTGCTATGAGGGATTCAGTAATAAAGAAATTGCAGAAAAACTTAACCTGAGCACAAGAACTATTGACACTTATATCAACCGGCTTACAGAAAAGCTGGGACTGAAAACCAAGCTTCACCTTATACGCTTCTGCGTAGAAAACGGATATTACAATTCCAGTTTATAAAAATTCTGATTTAAGATTTAAAATTTAAAATTTCGGATAACTGATAGAGACTGAGCAGGGGGATAAATACTTAATATAAAGTAAGAAAACCCTGCAGAACCTATTGCTACCGGCGTTTATTAAATTTTGTTCATTATTTTTTTTGTACCTTTATGCCGCTAGATTATTTTATTGTTAAATTATTATAATCCTGCCTTAATATAGCATATACATTAAAAGCTCAACGATTTGAATAAAAATATTTTGCCACTAATTTGCTAGTATTCAATTTTTTTAACTAAATTTGCACACCTAAAATTTAAAATTAAAATAAGGAAATGACAAAGGCAGAATTGGTAAACACCATCTCAAATAAGTTGGGAACAGAAAAGAATGAAACACAGAAAGTTGTAGAAGCTTTTATGCAGGAGATCAGAACTTCTATGTATAATGGGGATAACGTTTATCTAAGAGGTTTTGGATCTTTTATCATTAAAACAAGAGCTGCTAAAACAGGAAGAAATATTTCTAAAAACACTGCAATTGAGATTCCTGCTCATAACATTCCTGCTTTCAAACCTTCAAAATCTTTTGTTGAGAAAGTAAAAACTAAAGTTGCAGTAAAATAAGAACATTAACTGAATATTAACTAGTTACTAAAAAATTAAAATTATGCCAAGCGGAAAGAAAAGAAAAAGACACAAGGTTGCTACTCACAAAAGAAAGAAAAGAAGAAGAGCAAACAGACATAAGAAAAAATAATCTCTTCTTCTCGAGATTTACAATATAATAATATAGTTGGTGGATTTAAATTCTTAAAGTTCACTAACTATATTTTTGTTTGCAACTATAAGATTCCGCGGAAAGCAGATGGTTTCAAATATTATTTTAATAAACATATAATGGTTTTCATTCAAAATCCTTATATTTAATAGATTAATTAATCGAGAAAAACATCCAATTCCTATAATCTTAACAATTTTATCTTAAAAAAATGAAGAAAGAACTAATAGTTTCGCATGAAGATGATCTTACAAAGATTGCATTACTGGAAGACGGAAGACTATGTGAACTTCATGAGCAAGAGGACAAAAGCGATTTTATAGTTGGAGATCTGTTTATAGGAAAAGTAAAAAAACTCGCACCCAATCTGAATGCAGCATTCGTCAATATCGGATATGACAAAGATGCATTTCTGCACTACCAGGATTTGGGACCTCAGTATCTTACATACAGAAAGTTTTTAAAAGATACTATTTCTAAAAAACAAAGCACTTCAAGCTTAAAGAATTTCGAGATACAACCCGAAATAGACAAAAATGGAACGGTAGATAAAGTGATCGCCAAGGATGATATCGTTCTTCTGCAAATCACTAAGGAGCCAATTTCTACAAAAGGCCCAAGAATCTCTACCCAAATCTCTCTGACAGGACGTTTTCTGGTTCTGATCCCTTTCGACAATAAAGTTTCTATTTCTAAAAAGATCCGAAGCTTTGAAGAAAAGGAAAGACTGAGAACCCTTATCGACAGTATTAAACCTGAAGGTTTCGGAGTTATCATCAGAACGGTAGCCGAAGGAAAAAAAGTAGCGGATCTTCATAATGACATGAACCAGCTGGTTCAGAAATGGGAAAGCACTTTTAAAAACATCCAGAGAAATAAAGTTCCGTCCAAAGTTTTAAGCGAAGAAGACAAAGCTTCAGCTATTTTAAGAGACAATTTTAATCAGGATTTCGTCAATATCATCTGCGATGATGAGCAAATGGTAAATGAAATGACTAATTACGTGGAAGTAATTGCCCCTGAAAAGAAAAATATTGTCCAGTTTTATGATTCCCATATTCCTCTTCTGGAATATTACAACGTTGAAAAACAGCTTAAACAGAGCTTCGGAAAACACGTAAATATTCCGAGTTCCAAAGGCGCCTATCTTGTTATTGAACACACAGAAGCACTTCACGTCGTTGACGTTAACTCCGGTAACAATATTACCACCGGAACCGCTGTCAATAAAGAACATGCACTAAAAGTGAACAAAATGGCTGCTACTGAGATCGCAAGACAACTTCGCCTCCGCGATATGGGAGGTATCATCGTAATCGATTTCATAGACATGCCGAATTCTGATCACAGAAGAGATCTCTACGAGCATCTGAAAGAGGAAATGAAGCGCGACAAAGCCCGCCACAAAATCCTTCCTCCAAGTAAATTTGGTCTGATCCAGATCACCAGACAAAGAAATCGTCCGGAAAAGCAGATCGACACCAAAGAAGAAAACCCGAACAAAGACGGAGAAATTGTAGCTCCAATTGTGATCGTGGAAAGAATGGGTGAAACCTTAAGAAACATCTTGCAGAAAGAAAAAGGAAAAATCTACCTGCACGTGCATCCGTTTGTGGAAGCCTACCTTACAAAAGGTATCAAAAGTATCCAGATGAAATGGTTTATCAAATACAAAAAATGGGTAACCATCGTTCCAAGGGATTCTTTTAAATACCTGGAATACAAAATCTACAATGCTAAAAAAGAAGAATTAATAGAATTCTCTAATTAAAAAATTTAAAACCTTCAGTTGTACTGAAGGTTTTTTTATTTTGCATTGATAAGCATAGAATATGATGTATAATTTAAGTTTTGGCTAAAGCCCGTGAATTTTGCATTTTTTAAAGGCGGGCTAAAGCCCACCCCTATTGAATTTTAACAACAATATCATTCATCATTCATCATTCATCATTCATCATTCATCATTAATTATTTATCTTTAAAACATGAAAAATCACCATTACAAAATCACCACCCAATGGACAGGAAACCAGGGAACCGGAACCAGTGGATATAGAGACTATGAAAGAAGCCATACTATTTCAGCAGAAAACAAAGCTGTTATTGAGGGTTCATCCGATCCGGCATTCCGAGGTGATAAAACAAAGCATAATCCGGAAGAGATGTTTTTATCCTCACTTTCTTCCTGTCATATGCTGTGGTATCTTCATTTTTGTTCCGAAGCTGGTATTATAGTGACAGATTACACCGATGAAGCAACAGGTATAATGGCAGAAACAGCCAGCGGAAGCGGACATTTCACAGAAGTAACTTTACATCCTGCAGTAACCGTTGCAGAAGAATCTATGAAGGAAAAAGCAGAGGAACTTCATCATAAAGCCAACGAATATTGCTTCATTGCCAACTCAGTTAATTTTCCGGTAAAGCATATCCCTACCACGTTAGTTATATGATACCACATTTGAAAACGAACTTCAAAAACAATGATGAATAAAACGTTTTAACAGTAATAACTCCAAAAAACTCCACAAAAAGAGAATTATTTGCTAAATAATTAATAAAAACAACGTTTTACTACTAACAAAAACAGCATAAATTAAAATTATTTAGCAATTTTGTTTAAAATATGAAGTTTTTTTCATATTTTTACATAAACAAAACAAACCATGATGAAACCAAGATTGACCATTTTTGATGAGCCCATGCTTTATACCGAGGGATTATCAAGACTGCTTACACAAAGCAAAATTTTTAGTACCATTGACATTTGTAACTCTTTAGAAACCCTCTCCAAACACTTAAAAGAAGAACCATCGGAAATGCTTGTTATGAGCTCAAACATGCTCATGCTTACGGAAATCTGCAAATTGGTAGAAAGCATTGTTTCTGAACATAAAAACACCAAAATCATTGTCATTGGAAGCTCTTATGACGTGATAGATATGCGGAAGCTCTTCAACAAAGGCATCAAAGGTTATTTGGACAAAAACTGCACCTATGACGAGTTCCTGAAATCCATTAATGTTTTGCTCCTTAATGAAATCTATATCAGCGATCATGCTAAGGAAAAAATGATGAATTTCATCAGCAGTGAACAAGAAAAACAAAATCCCCACATTAAAGAACCTCTCACCCGCCGAGAAATGGAAATCCTAAAACTGATCTGTGACGGGTGCAGCAGCAAAGATATCTCTGAAAAACTTTTTATCAGTATCAATACGGTAGAAACACACCGAAAAAGAATTCTTTTGAAACTCAATGCGAAAAACTCAGTCGGAATTGTAAAATATGCTATTGAGAATCATATTATCGACTGAAGTTCTCCCATGAAAAACTCAAAAATTCCAGACTTTACAGCCTGGAATTTTTTTATGCCTGAATTCACTCTTATGATGTGTATCAGGCGCAACTATTAATAATCCTTATTCATTCTAAGGTTAGAAGTGAGGCATAGAGATCAGAAATTGAACTATGAAAAAGCTTATATAACTTTGACCTTATTGTTTATCTGTAAACAACTCAAATCTCTAATCTCCGGCTCACAACTTGGAACTTTAAAACCCCGAACTTTAAACTTTGAATTTTATTCATAATCCGGCATCTCAGCATTGCTGAAAAGTGCAGTTCGGGTAAGATCTGTCAGACTACTGTTAAGATCAATTACCATTACATTTCTTTGCGAAATATTATCATTGGAAGTGTTCATAAAAATGATCTGTGCATTATTAGGTGAGAACCTTGGGTCAAGATCATTGGTTCCCATCACTTTTTCGCTTTCGGCAGAAATATCACTTACAACATCTGTGACCAGATTGTAGATAAAAATATGAGAATCCAGCTGTCGGTAATTTCCACTACCATCCAGGTACCCTGAAACATCCCGGGTAAAGAGAAGAAGCTGTCCGTCTACGGAGAAATTCAATCCACCGCTGGCTCCCGGAGAACCGGATAACACGGTTTTAAGGACAGTTCCCGTCATGTCTATAACATAAACTTTAGTGTTATAACCATTATAATCGTTGGTTTTCAAAGCTATTTTACTACCATCATAGCTCCAGTCACATTCGGATATCATACTTCCGTCAGGAGTGGTATATACCAGACTCAGCCCGCTGCCATCTTTATTAATTCTGTATAATTTATTGAAATTAGAATAAATGAGCTCCTTACCGTTTGTACTCCATGCAAAATCCATTTCATAATTATTAAAACCTGCTACAGCCACAGTGGTTACTTTAAAAGGATTGGAGCCGTCAGGATTGGCAGTATAAATATGAGTACTTCCACCTTCTGTACGAAGGAAAGCAATGAGACCTGCATTATTGTTCTTGCGTGGCCGCCAGCTGTTGTAGGAGGAATTGGTAAACTGGAAATTATTTCCCTGATCATCACTGGAGATGATAACAAAGTTCCCATTCTGTTTTTGTGTATAATGGTACCTGTTGGCCGGCACTGTATTGGTGGTAAATTTACTGATAGAGCTTAAAACTGGCTGGTGAATGCCGTCCGAAACAGACACCTGCCAGAAGTAACTTACACCAAACTTCAGATTTGAAAGCGTATAATGATTAGCTGTCAAATCATTAACCTGAATCACATTAGTGTCAAGATTATTTTTAATTGCCAAACTGTATTTTAAAACATCCGCTGTATCCGGATCTGTTGCGCTCCAGGTTAATTCGACGCTCAAAGGTTGATTTACTGCGTTATCTATCGGACTTAGCAACTGTGGTGTAGCAGGAGGAGAATTCAATGATGTGTCATCATCCATTTCAAAAACTGCTGTTACCACTTGATTTTGATTCTGTATATTGACAGACTGAAAGCTGGTAATATATCCTGAAAGTTCTGCTTTTACAGAATAATTTCCTACCGGCATGGCTGCGATTTCAAAAGAACCGTCTGTACCACTGAAAACCGTTTGTGTTGTAGGATTGGTAAAGATTTTCACATTAGAAAGCGGCACATTACTGCCTCTTTTTACAACTTTTCCTTTTAACATTCCTGTTTGAGCCTGTTCTACAAGGTCTTCATTGCATGAAAACAGACAAAAAGCAAAGATGAATATGCTGAGTATTTTAATTAAAGTTTTCATAATTCGTGTTTTTATTTGTTTCCGAAGTAAAAATTGATTCCTATACCAAAGCGTAAAGCCTGATCTTTCCTTTTCCCATTCACAAGGCCTTCCCAGTTATCTTTGAAGCCCAGATCATATTGAGCCGAAGCTCTCAGTGAAACATTCCGGCTGATCATATATTCCAGCCCTCCTCCGAACTGAGCTTTATATTGAGGTTTATATTTTGAATACATAGCTCCTGCTCCACCATAAATGTATGGGCTGAATCTATATTTAGGAAAAGGTACATATTCCAGGTTCACTTCGGGACCGAAATAGTTTCTTTTCACAATATTTGAATTTTCAAGAGTAAAATAACTGCCATTCACTTCTACATTCAGGTAGGGAGTAAGGAAATATTTGAATCCTATTTTGCCTCCAACATTCATTTTAGGGCCTACATAATCATCTTTCACTTTCTGTCCTTCAACGTTGGCAAATATGGAAACTTTCTGTCTGTAGTTCTCCGGATATTTACCACCCACTACTCTTCCATCATTTTGCTCCTGCTCTCTGTTATATTCATTGATTAAAGTCTGATATCCTCCATTGGGATCCACTGCTTTCCCCCATATTTTATCTCTTATTCCTTCTACAATAAGTGATTTTACAGCTTTTTCAATAGCCTCGGTTACAGCAAGCTGAACGGGCTCATTCTGGGTGAGTCCTACCTCAGCTTCCAGGAGTCTTTCCGTATCAATATATCTGAAAAAACTTCCGTTGACGCTGGTTGAAAGAATGGTTTTAGAAGTATAAACTGTTT
Organism: Chryseobacterium viscerum; assembly: GCF_025949665.1. Taxonomy (NCBI): domain Bacteria; kingdom Pseudomonadati; phylum Bacteroidota; class Flavobacteriia; order Flavobacteriales; family Weeksellaceae; genus Chryseobacterium; species Chryseobacterium viscerum. The sequence goes on from NZ_JAPDFT010000003.1 coordinate 40,353, forward strand.
TAAGAATTTCTCCATTAAGGGTAGAGACAGCACGGAGGTAAATAGTAATTCTGTCCTGGCGGTATTGTGTAGAAGCCCCGATTCCGAAATACCTTGCTCCAAGCCCTCCGGTGAGAATATTGCTGTCATAGGAGATTACGCCGCCTTCAAGAAGAATTCCGGCATACAAAAGAGGAGGAAGTGCCTGGCTGTTTTTATCTGCATCCTTTATATATTCCTGTCGTGTGGAACGGATGATTTGTCTTTCATTGAGAAGATTGGCAATATTTTCCCTTTCAATAGGAATAAACCAATGGCTGTCTTCCAGTGCTTTGATAAGAATAGTGGTGGTTCCCTGAGGGACTGCCGTGCTCCAGTTGTTTCCGTTTTCGGAAGGTTTATACTGGCCGGTCTGGTCCCGGAATTTGTAGACCCCTATTACAATTTTCTCTTTGGGAAGGGGAAGGTTTTTCAATTCTGCGGTAGAGGAAGTAACCTCACCCATTGTTGGTTTTTCGGGATCCGAAGGTAAACCAAATATTGAACTACAAGCCTGCAGAATGCATAGCAGGAAACTACAGAAAAAGATTCTGGTGTAAGTGTAGGTTGTCATGGTAAGTTTATTTTTAGTTATTTCCTATTTCGGAATTACGATCTCGGACTGATCGCCATTACTGGTATCCAAAATATTGATTAAAAGTCCCTGATTAGTATTGGTAATCTGTAAGTAAAGCGATCCGAAAAGATAATTTCCGGGCTTTATATTTCCATCACCAAACTGTTCATCAAACAGTTTTCTTGAAAGTTCACTGAGAATCTGTCTGTTGAGACTCTGGGTAAAGCTGTCAAGAGAGTTTACACGATCCAGCAGATCGCTAAAATCATTTTTCTCGTCAAATTGGTTTTGTGCATTGGCAGAGCTTAAAAGCCACTGGTAGTTAAACGTGTCTCCTCCAAAAGCAGGATTGACCGGTTTGTAGACGAGCTGCTGAGATTTTCCGTAGAAAATACCCGCAATAAAGGTCAAAAAAATGATAAAGGTTTTCATGGCGGACATTTTTAGTAGATAAATTCATTTTTAATAAGGTTTTTCTTAGCGTTAAATTCTTTGATATATTTTAAGCTGTAGACCAGCTGCTCTTTTAAATAATCTTCTGCAGGGTTGGTCATGAAACTATAAATAATTTTATCCTCAATCTGAATATTAATCTGGCCGCTTGTTCCGCGAAGGGGAAGTTCTGTAATGGTAACGGCACTGCTGCTTTTATCCGGAAGCTGGCTGTATTGCATATAAAACAGATCATAAAAATCTTTTCCAACCTTGGTTTTGGTTTCATCAATGGTAAGTCCTCTCAGTTCATAAGCAGCATCTTCTTCAACCTTTGCTGTTTTCTTTTTAAAAAGATCGCTGTTAAGCTCCAGGCTGTCTTTGGCGACCAGTTTTTGTGTTTCTTCATCCCTGATATAAAGAAAGGCTTTCAAGGCATCTTTTGATTCAAGATTGACACTGATCTCCGATAGTATTTTGACTTCATTGGGATTAACAGAAAATTTACCACTCTGCTGATTGTTTGAAAGGTTCCCGCCGTTTCCTTTTTTAATAGAAACCAAAAGGTAATTCAGTTCCTTATAAACGGTGGTATTGTTCATTACAATTGCTTTCAGGATAATCTGATTTTCAAGGAGACTGCTCTCTATTCTTGCATTTACTTTTTTATCTTCCTGCCCATACATCCATACAGACAGGAAGCTAAAAAATGTGCTCAGGCTAAGGGAATATAAAAGTTTCATCATTTGTATTTTAATAGTTTCTCATGAAAACTGTTTTATTGTCTCCCTTTACATTGATCTGAATTCCATCCGAAATACTGTTGCTTCCCGTGACATCAATAATATTATTGTTTCCTTGTGCAGTAATGGCAGCTTTAGTTTCTTTATCTGTAAATGAATTGATAAAATAAAGCGTATTAAAGTCTCCCAGTTGTTTTACAGCAACATTAGTTCTGGCATTAAGAGAAAGCTCGGCATTGTTATAATCACCCATTTGAATGATATTGGTTCCGTATGAAGTCTGATCAATCTGCTGCCTGGCTATAAGATTAAAGATTGTATTGCTGTTGATCTTATCCCAGTCTATTTCCTGTGCCTGCAATGGCAATATTATGAAAAGAGCAAAAACACTCCATCTTAAAGTAAACATGGCCTCTATGTATTAAAGATACTGATGTAAACCAAAGAAAATTGGAGGTAAAAAAGGAGAAACCCTGTAGTTTCTCCTTTACAATTTCTAAGATTTACAGTATGTGTTATAGGGCTTAATTGGATTGATTCACAATCATTGAGTTTCCGTTACCCACCTGAGCTCCTAAGTGGAAATGACCAGTACCGCTTTGAGCTACCCAGGTAAAGTTACCATTACCCATCTGAAGGTCAATAGCTGTATTGGAATCTCCTATCTGGAACTGATAAAGCTGGTTGGCACTACCTATCTGTAATCCGGCAGATGTATTATCATCTCCTACCTGAACTGAAGCGGCAATATTACCTGATCCCACTTGAGCATGAGTAGCACTGTTATCATTACCATCCTGATACTGAACAAGAACATTGTTAGCTCCTATCTGAAGTCCGCTGGCATCATTTCTTCTTCCCAGCTGAATTTGATAAGCGTCATTACCACTACCTAACTGAATAGCTGAAGCATCATTTCTTCTTCCGTCCTGATATTGAAAAACTGAGTTACCTAATCCTACCTGTACCGAAGAAGCATCATTTCGTCTTCCGATCTGAGTTTGCTCTGTAGAGTTAAGAACTCCAAGCTGCCATGTTGAAGCAGAGTTTCTGTTTCCCATCTGCATTACTTCATTTGAGTTTCCGATACCCACCTGATCTACATCTATAGAGTTTCTGTTTCCGATACTTTGTGCAGTATTAACGTTCAAAATACCTACCTGATCTATGTCTGCAGTATTACGATTCCCTGTCTGTGTCAAAGAGTTGATATTCAAAAGACCAGTCTGATCCACAGTAGCAACATTTAAGTTTCCTGTCTGGGTAGTCACATCAATATTGAATTGTGCGAATCCGAAACTCATGGCGAATAGTGTAAGTACACCTGTAAGTAAATTTTTCATCTTAGTAAAAATTAATTGGTTAATAGTAAGGCAAAGGTAGCCTCTAAGTCAAAATGAAAAACCACCACCAAAGTGTAAATTTCAAAAGTCACTGTTTATAGTTGCAAGGGTCACTATTTGCCGTTGTACGAAAGTCATTGTTTTCAGTTACGGAAAAATACGGGAGTCTTTTTCAGAACTGTAAACAGCTCATTTAGTGGTGAATATTTAATTTTTCCCGGCCACGATTTTCACTCATTTTTCCAAATTCACCATGTGCATTAAAACTTCACAGTTCCGGGTTTTAAATGCTTTACTATTATCATCTATCCACTTTTCACCCGTGAACTAAAATTTACCACAACTCATCTTTTCATATTAATATTACATGGTTAATTAATGTTAAGGCCCTTATTTCTTCAAGATATATTGTTAAATTTGAGGTATGGAAAATTTTGGAAAAGATTTATTACGAAAAATAAAAAGTGTAGAACTTCCCGGTGAACATGCCCATGGAGTTTTCTCACCTCCCTCCCGCCCTGTTTTTACTTATGATGAAGTATTGGCAAAGAATCCCAAATTTGCAGCTGTCAATATCGTTCTGTATCTGAAAGACAATGAGTGGTATTTTCCATTAATTCAAAGGACAATTAATGAGCACGACAGACACAGCGGGCAGATTTCACTGCCTGGAGGAAAACGTGAGGAGATGGACAGAGATTTTGCGGAAACCGCAGTTCGGGAAACTTCCGAAGAAATCGGAATAGACAAACATTATGTAAGGATCATCAGAGAAATGTCTCCTATTTACATTCCACCGAGCAATTTTTATGTATATCCCTATATTTCTTATACTAAAAAGAATCCCGCCTTCGTTCTTCAGCAGACGGAAGCTGTGGAAACCATAGAATTTCCAATCACTTCCTTTCTCAACCTGTCTGATACCCCCGAAATCATGGCACTGCCTAATGCCAACGGATATGAGGTGCCTGTGATCAATTTCAACGGATACATTATCTGGGGTGCCACAGCGATGATATTAAGTGAATTCAGCCAGTTGCTGAAAAAAATGTAACTTTGCAGTACCGTGTTTAATTGAGAAATGGCGAAGAAAAATATTTTCACCGATGCATTCGGAACACCTTATTTTTTGAAAAGGTTTATTATTTTTATTTTAGGAGTTGTATCATACAGAAGATTCAACGGCTTTAATAAGTTAAAAATAACCGGAACAGAACACCTTGTGGATCTTCCGGACTCTAACGTGCTTTTTGTATCCAACCATCAGACTTATTTTGCAGATGTGGCAGCAATGTACCATGCTTTCTGTGCTGTAAATAATGGATATCTGAACACGATAAAAAACCCGATCTACTTATTGAACCCCAAGATCGATTTTTACTATGTAGCAGCTGAAGAAACCATGAACAAAGGTATTCTTCCTAAAATTTTCAAAATTGCGGGTGCTGTAACGGTAAAAAGAACATGGAGAGCTGAAGGGAAAAATGTCAACAGAATGGTAGACATGAGCGAGGTAGACAATATTATGAAAGCATTGGACAATGGCTGGGTAGCGACTTTCCCTCAAGGAACTACTTCCGCTTTTGCACAGGGACGAAGAGGAACGGCCAAATTGGTGAAAAATCAGCGTCCTATTGTAATTCCAATCAAAATAAACGGATTCAGAAGAGCTTTTGATAAAAAAGGACTCCGCGTAAAGGTAACCGGTGTAAAACCTACGATGGAATTCAAGGCTCCTTTGGATATTGATTATGATAATGAAAAAGCACCGGAAATTTTATTGAAAATCATGACTGCCATTGAGCAGACAGAAGATTTCAACCTATTACACAGTTATGATGAAGAACTTAAAGCTAAAAAATTAGAACAAAAGGACTCAAATAATTAAAGTAATGACAAAAATTATGAACAAAATACTTGGAATCTTATTCGCAATCATAGTATTAGTTTCATGCAACAGCCAGAAAGTATATTCGGATTTTGATATTAGCTATTCGAAAAGTGGAGGCTATGCTCCTGTATATGAAAATATGCTTATAAAAGGGAATAATGTACACTACTCTTTTGAAGGGCAGGGTAAAAAATATAAACAGGATTTTAAAATTTCTGATGAGGATTTAAAGAAACTGGATCAGGTGCTTTCTCAGAATAATTTCAGAAGAATACAGGAAGACCGCAAAAAATTGTACGACAATATTTCAACTTCCATCAACATCAAGAAAGGTCCTAATGAAGGCAGTAAAACAGATGCCAGTCTTATAATTCCGAATTACCAGACCAACTGGAACAACATTCTTGAAGCTTTCCAGCAGATCATTAATACTAATGTTAAAAAACAGTAAATACAATTGAAAACCCACTTCATTGCCATTGGCGGAAGCGCCATGCATAATCTTGCGATTGCATTAAAAGACAAAGGATATCAGGTGACAGGTTCTGATGACGCTATTTTTGAGCCTTCAAAATCCCGGTTGGAAAAGAAAGGAATTCTGCCTCAGGAAATGGGCTGGTTCCCGGAAAAGATTACTCCGGATATTGATGCTGTTATTCTTGGAATGCATGCCCATCAGGACAATCCTGAATTGGCAAGAGCAAAAGAACTGGGCCTGAAAATATATTCTTATCCTGAATTCCTGTACGAACAGTCCAAAAATAAAACGAGAGTTGTTATTGCCGGATCACATGGTAAAACAACCATCACTTCAATGATCCTTCACGTTCTGAATTTTCATCAGAAAGATGTGGATTTCATGGTAGGAGCACAGCTTGAAGGTTTCGACTGTATGGTAAAACTGACTCAGGATAATGATTTTATGGTTTTGGAAGGTGATGAATATCTTTCTTCTCCTATTGATCTTCGTTCCAAATTTTTACTGTATCAGCCTAATATCGCTTTAATGAGTGGTATTGCATGGGATCATATCAATGTTTTCAAAACATTTGATGACTATATTGACCAGTTCAGAAAGTTTGTGGCAAGCATTACAGCAGGAGGAGTTCTGGTATACAATGAAGAAGATGCTGAAGTAGTAAAAGTAGTCGAAAATGCAGAGAACTATTTCAGAAAGATTCCTTATAAAACTCCTGAATACGAAATCAATAATGGTAAAGTGTATTTAAAAACTGAAATGGGAGACGTTCCTCTGTCTGTTTTTGGGGCACACAACCTGTTGAATATGGAAGGAGCAAGACATATCTGCCGACAGCTTGGTATTATGGATGAAGATTTTTATGAGGCTATCATGAGCTTCAAAGGAGCATCCAAACGTCTTGAAAAAGTAGAAAGAGAAGATAAAGGAACACTTTATAAAGACTTTGCCCATGCACCAAGCAAGGTGAAGGCAGCTGTAAAAGCATTCACAGAACAGTTTAAAAATGATAAGAAATACGGGTTTCTGGAGCTTCATACCTATTCCAGTTTAAATCCGGCCTTCCTGGAGCAGTATGATCATGCCATGGACGGTTTGAATGAAGCTATCGTTTTCTACTCTGAAGATGCTTTAAAGATCAAAAGAATGGAACCTATTTCTCCTGAGTTTATCAAAGAAAAATTCAAGAATGAAAATTTAAAGGTTTTCACGAATGCTGAAGATCTTCATGCCTATTGGAATACATTGGATAAAACAGATGGTGTTTATCTCATGATGAGTTCCGGAAATTTCGGTGGTCTTGATTTAACAAAATAAACAAAAAGCTTCAGAATATCATCTGAAGCTTTTTTATTAAGCATTATTTCTAATTATTCAATCTTTTGTTGTTGGTCAACTCAATACTTTTTATAGATCCTACCGGAGAAATTTTTATTGTTTTGTTTCCTTTTGCCAGATAGATATAATACATGCTATTCGATCCAATCAGATGAACCTGTTCAAACTTATCATCGCCATAATCTATTTTATAATCATATTTAAGTCTGTTCTCCTTTATTCTTTTTGTTAATGTCATGCCTTCTCCCCATCCTATTCCTACGAAGAAAGATAACAACATCATCGCCAGGAATCTTACAAACATATTGGTAAAATGATTCTCAATTGCCTCTTTACTCATATTTTCATGTTCTTTAAGGGAAGCCATTTTTTGTGCCCATTTTTTATTTTTATTGCTTTGTTTTGATAAATAAGATGGAAAAGCAAATGAAAATACGATTATAATAATCAGGGCAATGAGGATTACCGGATGAGCAGTTAAAGTGGCAATCGGGCTTATCAAAATATCCATTATCGTTGAATATTTCAGAATATTAATGCCTATCTGATAGTAGAAGACACTCTCTTTTAGTATTCCCATTACAACAAGAAACAGATAGCCGAACGGGAGTGATCTTTGAATTCCTTCTGAAAATTTCATTTATATTTTCGTTGATTTTAGTTTTTATATTTCACGAAAATAGAAAAATAACAGCAAATTGAAAGTATATTGATCTATCTTTCACATTCTTTGATCAGATTTTTCAAAATTTCTTCTGTGGAAAGTTCACTATACTGATGAATAGACTGTCCAACCCAGATTCCTACAAATTCGGGGTTTTGCAAAGATTTTGCCGCTTTACGTAAGGCATTGGTCAGTTTGTTCTGATAAGGATAGGGTAAAATATATTCTGAATTTTCTACGGTTTCTATAAATTGATTTTTCACTCCTCTGGCATATCTTCCGGAAAAACTTTTTGTTAAAACAATCTCTTCTTCTTTTACTCTTTTCAGTTTTTCCTTTTCAAAAGGCTGTAAAGCACTTTCCTGAGAAGCCAATAAAAGATTTCCCACCTGAAAGCCCAGTGCTCCTAAATCCTTAACGGCTTTTAATGTTTTAGCTCCATAGATTCCTCCTGCATAGATCAAAGGAATATTCACATGATCATACACCTGTGACAGCAAAGATAAGCCTCCGATCTGCGGAATATGCTCTGCCTCAAAACTTCCTCTATGACCTCCCGCTTCTATTCCCTGAACACAGATAATATCAATCCCTGATTTCTCAAGTTGCAAAGCTTCATTCACACACGTACAGGTTCCGATAAGGGTAACTCCGTTATCTTTTAATTTCTGAATACTCTGATCATCCAGATTTCCAAATGTGAAACTCAAGATCTTACAGTTTTCTTCAATGATGGCATCCACCTGCTCATGGTAACCGTTTATGCTGATTACTTCAAGATCAGGAAGGTTTACTACAATATTATTTTCTCTGGCCAGCTGCTCAAGAAACTGCTTTGTTTTGACAAAATTTTCTTTTAAAGCATCGGTCACTTCAGGAATCTGATGTACAAATATATTGGCTGCAAAAGGTTTATCAGTCAGTTTTTTCGTTTCCCTGATCAATTCAACAGACTGGTCTGCAGAAAGATCTCCCAGCGCTAATGATCCCAAACAATCTGCTTTTGCAACAGCTGCCACCATATGTACCGTACTTACTCCAAACATCGGAGCCTGAATAACAGGATATTTTATCCCTAGTTTTTTACTGATCGTATCTGGCCAAAACATAAGAATTATTTTTATTAAAATGTACGAAGAAAGCAGTAATGAATATCATTCAGTATTATGATATTGCTCAGAATATGGTTTAAAGTTCAAGGTTTAAGGTTGTTGATAAACATCACATCCATTGTACATAATACAAAGCAAGATTTATTTTGCTTTCCTGAGTTCTTTATAATGTAATTTTGATGCTGGATCGAGCTTTTCTGTTGCATAAGAAAATGTAGCAGCAGGCATTGTTTTCACATAAGTAGTGAGAAAATGATGTAATTTCTTTTTGTCTTTTTTTCCAGCTTCTCTTATCCAGCTTCCCACAGCTTTATTCACCAGCTCATTCGGGTCATGAACAAGAATTTCAGCAATGGCAAAAGTATCCTCCGCATCATTTTTTCTGATAAATGCATGAGTGCTTACAATAGCTGTTCTTCTTTCCCATGGACTTTGGGAATAAGCAAGCTTGTATAAGATGTCCCTGGGTTTATCTATGAGATATTCCCCAATAATATTTCTGGCCGCCCTGTCCACAAAATCCCAGTTATTCAGACGATCATGGCGATTCAGATACAGATTAAAAAGATCTTTTTTCTGATCTTCAGTTGTTTTTTTACTTCTGGCCTGAAAATCCATGATACTCACGGCTCCCATTCTCACTTCATAAAAATCACTGTCAAGAAGTTTATTGACCTCATCTAAAGACATCGCAGAAAACTCTTTAGCAATAGTAAAGACATCTCCGAATTTCACTCCAAAGCTCTTTGTAGTTCCATCATTTCCTTTGAAAAACTTCTCAACTTTATTGAGTTCTTTTTCATTTTTAAATAATGAAAGTGTTTCTATGAATTCTGCTGCAGTCATGAGTATTATTAATTTAAAATCCCACAGGTTTCACAATAACTCAGATTTCTGATCTGTACATTCATGAAAACTGCGGGAGTTACTCTGTATTTCTTAAATTAAATATCCGCTACGGAATTCAACATTTTTTGTTCCCAATCCGGATCTTTAGGATCAAAGAATAATCTTTTCCCTGTATCTAAAGAACGGACAACATTCATTTCATCTTCCGTCAGTTCAAAATCAAATACATTAAAGTTTTCTTCAATTCTCGATGGCGTCACAGATTTTGGAATCACTACAAACCCTTCCTGAAGATGCCATCTCAGAATTACCTGAGCTACGGTTTTACCATATTTTTCAGCAATAGCCTGCAGGTCAGGATTGCTTAAAAGCTGGGCGTTTCCATTTCCAAGCGGACTCCATGGCTGCGTTATGATATTATTTTCTCTGTCATACACCTGTAATTCTTTTTGCTGGAATACAGGGTGCAGCTCAATTTGGTTGATTACCGGCAGCACTGTTGAATTAGCTTTTAATTCTTCCAGTTTCTCGATCGTAAAATTACATACACCTATAGCTTTGATCTTTCCCTCCTTGTATAATTCTTCCAAAGCTTTCCAGGTTCCTAAAAAATCTCCATAAGGCCAGTGGATAAGATACATATCAAGATAATCCATCTGCAATCTGTCTAATGTTCTCTGAAAAGCACTTTTAGCTTTTTCATACCCATGATCCTGAACCCATACTTTTGATGTGATAAACAATGCTTCCCTGTCTACTCCGCTATTTTTTACCCCAGCACCTACTGCAGTTTCATTCTGATAAATAGCAGCGGTATCAATCATTCTATATCCGCTCTGAATAGCTTTTATTACCGCATTCTCACATTCTTTCAGGTCTTCCATCTGCCATACTCCAAAGCCTAAAGCAGGAATATCCACTCCGTTATTTAAGGTTACCACAGGCTGTCCTGTATAGGTTTTCTTTTGCATAAGTCTTTATTTTAATTATTAATATAAAGTGATAAACAAATTTGCAACAAAAATTTGAAAATTCTGCCTACCAATTTTACTGTTTCATTTAAAAAATTGTGATCTAATTCTAGCTTTGCTGGTTGCTAGTTACTTGTTGTTGGTTGCTGGTTGTCGGTTGCTGGTTGTTGGTTGTTGGTTGTTGGCTGTTGGTTGCAAATTTATGGCTCAGCTGGCATCCCATCGCTATTTTCTCTATTTTTGTTTAAATTTAAAAATCATGTCACAACACATCAGACTGGCTAATGCGGGAGATTATTCAAGAATTATGGAAATATGGGAATCAGCAGTAAAAGCAACTCACGATTTTCTTGCTGAGGAGGATTTCAATTATTTTAAAGAAGTTATTCCAAGAGATTATCTTCCTAATCTGGAAGTGTATTTAATCACTGAAGACAACGAAGCTAAAGGATTTGCCTCCGTTGCAGAAGGTAACCTGGAAATGCTTTTCATTCACAATGATACGCGTGGAAAAGGTTATGGTAAAACACTGTATCAGTTTATGAAAGAGAAAACCGGGCTCACCAAAGTGGACGTCAATGAACAAAATCCACAAGCGATAGGGTTTTACGAAAAAATGGGTTTTAAAAAGATCGGAAGATCGGAAAAAGACGGTTCAGGAAAGGATTATCCACTTATTCATATGAGTCTGTAAATGGAAAATTTTTCGTTCAATCAATTACATCCTGATTCGGAGATACCTTATCATTTGCTGCTCCTGGCAGACGAAACCAAGGAAGCGATCAATCAATATATTTTCAAATCTGATATCTATCTTTTACAAGATGGCATTGAAAGCATTGCTGTAATGGCGTTATGCAGAATCAGTGATACAGAACTGGAAATTAAAAATATTGCAGTGATTGAAGGCTACAGAAGCAAAGGAATCGGAACGATCCTGATGAATAAAGCTAAGGAAATTGCCAAAGAAAACCATTATAAAACACTGACTGTTGGAACGTCGGATACCGGCTTCCAACAGATCAGATTTTATGAGAAAAACGGTTTCATCAAAAGTGGAATTCTGAAAGATTTTTTTATTGAAAATTATCCGGTTCCCATCTATGAAAACGGTTTACAAATGCGCGATATGGTTGTATTAACCCATCACCTGACGGAATAAGCCTTTAATATGCTCTATCTCGGTTTGATAATTCGTTTTCTTACGACATCCGAAATACAGTGTATTTTCCAGCTTTTTCTTTCCTTCCCAGATCAGCTTTACTTCACCGCTTTCAATATCATTCTTACATAGGAAATCGGGAACAACAGCTAATCCTGTTCCTCCTTTCAGACATCGGATAATTGAATTCAGGTTGGGTACTATATAATTCGGACGGAAATTCGGTTTATGACCAAAATTCAGGGTCCAGAACTGGAAAAGGTGTTCCATATCTCCGGTGGTTCCGTACCATTTTTCGTTCTTCAGCCACTCTTCAATCTGTTCTGCATCTTTTGTTTTTAAAACTTTACTGAAAGCTGCAGTATCTACATTCTTTCCTCCTACCAGAATGATCTGCTCAGAAGAGAAAGCTTCATGTTCTATATTGGGTGAAGATCCTTTTTTCGGGGTGATAATAAGATCCAGAATTCCTTTATCCAGTTGATCCAGCATTTCCGGATATTCTCCAAAACTGATAATCAGATTAAAAGGCAATGAAGAAACATATTGTTCCAAAGTCGTCTGAAAAGTTTCAAAACACATTCCAACACTAATGGTAGGCGTATGTTTTTCAGTAGATTTCTGGAAGTTTTTTTCTACATCTTCCAGTTTGGCAATAGGTTCAGCAACGGCATTAAATAATACTTTCCCACGTTCTGTCGGAATCATTTTTCTACCGGTCCTGTCAAATAATTTGTATCCTACATAAGCTTCCAATGAGCTCAAATGTAGGCTCACTCCCGGCTGTGATATGAATAAAGCATCCGCAGCTCCCGTCAATGTTCCGGTTTTATATATCGCCTTAAAAGTACGATACCATTCTAAATTGACCATGATTTAATTATTAATATTCTGATACAAAGTTACAAAATAATTATAATATTAATACATTTTCATTCTTTAGAAATGATGCATAATAATCCGGAATCCCGCTTTCCTTTATCTGACGGGCAGTTTCCTCAATCGGATAGGGTAATTGTACAATTTCAGGTGTTATTTTTTCTTCATCTAAAGTCAATATGATATAAGAAGCCAGTCTGTTTTCTTCTTTAGAACGGCCCACGGAGCCACAATTAATGGCCCATGTCTTATTTTCAAACTGCTTTTTAAAAGATAAATGAGTATGTCCCATCACGATGACGTCAGATTGAGAGTCTTTCAGCATATTAGTAAAAATATCATCCTTTTCTGATTCATATAAATAGGTATCATTGCTCGATAAACTGGAATGAACCAGCTGAATATTCCAGTGCTTCTTCCCAACTTTATAGTTTAATTTTAAATGAAAAGGCAGCTCTGATAAAAACTTTTTGTTCTCTTCTGTAATATGTCTTTTAGAATGATCAATCGCTATGAATCTGGCATTCGTCTCTTCTTCCGAATGTTTGGACAAAGGAACAACAGGAATATCAAAAGCAATTCTTTCATCATGATTTCCCATCAGACAAGGAATGTTCAGGCTTGTTATTTTTTCTATCACTTCATTTCCCCAGGGTGCAAAATCCACCAGATCTCCCAAACAGAACTTCTGCCTGATTCCTCTCTGTTCTATATCTTTCAACACTACTTCCAATGCAGGGAGATTTCCATGCACATCACTAAAAACAGCTACCTGTATCATTGTCCTTCAATTTGTTAAACAAATTTACATGACGGAAAGGAATTTCAGTCCGGATATGATATGACATTTTACCATGAAAGGGAAATAGTCAATAGTCAATTTTTGCTGCGCAAAGTCAATAGTGAATGATTAACTGCTGATTAGAAATACCTGTTATATATAAACAAATCGGCTGCACTCAATCCCGAACAACGCACCCCAAACCTGTAAAAAATTCACAAGCGAAGCGAATTGACTTTTCACCATTCACAATCAACAAACCCCGAACCACGCACCCCGAACCGTGTAAAAAATTCAAAAGCAAAGCAGATTGCCCGCTCACTCTCAACCTTCAACTTTAAACCCAAAACATTGAACCCAACAAACTATAATTTAAATAATACTTCCCTATAATTTATATTATTTTTATTATACAAACATCCATCCTAACTTTGCAGAGTAAAATTTAAACAATCATAAAAAAATGAAAAAAGTACTAATCATCAACGGAGGACAGAATTTCGGACATTCCGGAGGAAAATATAATCAGACTATCGCAGAAAATACATTAGAAGCTCTTAAAGAATTTGATAATGTAGAAGTAAAGATAACCAATGTAAGTGAAAACTACGACAAAAATGAAGAAGTGCAAAAATTTGTATGGGCAGATTACATCATTTACCATACTCCTATCTGGTGGTTCCAGCTTCCGAACGGATTGAAAAAATATATTGATGAAGTTTTCACAGCAGGACATGCCAAAGGAATTTATATGAGTGACGGAAGAAAAGCTGAGAATCCGGAAATCAACTATGGAACTGGAGGAATGCTTGGAGGAAGAAAATATATGCTGACCACAAGCTGGAACGCTCCTGCAACGGCTTTCACACTTCCCGGAGAATTTTTCAGTGAAAAAAGTGTGGATGATGGACCGTTATTTGGTTTCCATAGAATGAATGCTTTTGTCTCATTAGAGAAAATGGAAAGCTTCCACTTCCATGATGTGGAGAAAAATGCCAATGTAGAGCGTGATATGAAGCTTTACAGAGAACATGTAAGAAACGTATTTGAAAAAGAATTAAAACAAGAATTAGTATCATGAAAAGAATACTGATAACAGGTATTACCGGCTATATTGGCGGAAGTATCGCAAAAAAACTGCTTGACAGAAATTATGAAGTGACAGGATTAGTTCGTAATGAAGCTCATGTACAGGAACTGGAATCATTGGGAATCAAAACCATTATCGGGAATATTCACAATGAAGATTTAATAAAAACAGCCATTAACGGTGTTGATGCAGTAATCCATAATGCTGATTCTGCAGATGATGCCTATGCTGTGGATAATTTTATCAAAGCAATGGAAGGAAGCCATAAAACATTCATATTTACTTCAGGATCTGCTATTTTCGGAGGTAAAGAAAATGGTAAAAGAAGTGATTTTGTTTTTACAGAAGATTTTCCTTTGACTCCAAGACTGGAAATGGCATCAAGAGTACTTATTAACAATTATGTTCTTCAATCTGTTCAAAAAGATATAAGAAGTATCATTATTGTTCCTACCATGGTTTATGGAGAAGGTCTTGGAATAAAAAAAGACAGCATCCAGATTCCGGCTTTGGTTAATTTTTCTCAGAAAAAAGGGGCCGGTATTTATTTTGGGGAAGGTGAAAACATCTGGTCCAACTTACATATTGAAGATTTGGCAGATCTGTATGTACTGGCCCTGGAAAAGGCTAAAGGAGGTTCCATCTATTATGCAGAAAATGGTTCTTTCTCTTTAAAAAACATCGCAGAAGTTATCAGTAAAAAATATAATCTGAAACCAGCACAATCTTTAAGTATACAGGATGCTGTTGACAATTTCGGACCTGCAGGCGGCTACTTTGGTTTTGCATCCAACAGCAGATGTAATGCAGACAAAGCAAGAACAGAACTGGAATGGAAACCTATCTATAACTCAATTGAACATTTTATTTAATATGAAAATTCATCTTACAGCAATTATAAAAGCCAAAGAAGAACATCAGGCAGAAGTATTGGAAGCTCTTCAGAATATGGTAAAAGAAACAAGAAAGGAAGAAGCTTGCGAGCTTTACAATCTTCACCAGGGAATTGAAGACAAAAACGAATTTGTTTTCTACGAAATCTGGAAAAGTAAAGAAGGGCTGGCTCAGCACAATCAACAACCTTACATTCAGGCTTTCGGAGCTTTGGTGGATGAAAAACTTCAGGAAAAACCACAGATTTATACCACCAATATCATTTAATATGAAAAAATTAGCGTTTTTAATGCTGGCGATCCTCACGATAGGATTCGCTCAGGCACAAACCAAAAAATCAAAAAATATGAAAAAGAAAATATTATTCGTGGTAACCAGCCATGATAAAAAAGGAAGTACCGGTGAAGATACAGGATATTATCTTGGGGAAGTTTCCCATCCATGGGAAGTTCTTCACAAAGCAGGATATGAAATTGACTTCGTAAGTCCGAAAGGCGGAACTCCTCCTGTAGACGGCTTCGATTTGACAGATCCTGTAAACAAAGAGTTCTGGGAAAATCAGGAGTACAAAAACAAGATTGATCATTCTATGACCCCATCACAGGTGAACCCGAAAGAGTATTCAACGATCTTTTATGCGGGAGGACACGGAGCCATGTGGGATTTTGCAGACAATAAGGAACTGGCAGATATTGCTTCTAAAATTTATGAAAACGGAGGTATTGTATCGGCTGTATGTCATGGTCCTGCAGGTTTGGTGAATATCAAACTCAATAATGGGAAATATCTTGTAGACGGAAAGAAAATCAATGCTTTCACCAATGAAGAGGAATCTGAAGTAAAATTAACAGACGTTGTTCCTTTCTTGCTGGAAAATAAGCTGAAAGAAAGAGGAGCAAAATTTGAAAAATCAGGACTTTGGCAGAATCATGTGGTAACTGATCAGAGAGTGATCACAGGACAGAATCCACAATCTGCAAAAAGCGTTGGAGAAGCTATAGTAAAAGAATTAAATAAATAACAGACAATTTTTAACCACAACAAGTTAATCGATGTACTGAAAATTGAGATTGTCTCAAAAGTCAAATTATTTGGACTTTGTCATTCTGACGAAGGAAGAATTTCATTAGCAATCAATCACCTGAGATTCTTCATTACATTTCATTTCATTCAGAATGACATTTTTGTGATAGCTTTTAGCAAATAAAAGGTTTGACGGAGTGGTTAATAAAAAAAATAATTAAGTATAAAACAAAATGGAATACAGAAAATTAGGAAACACTGACTTAGAATTATCAACAATCACCCATGGGGCTTTTGCTATCGGCGGAAACATGTGGGGCGGTAATGAAAAACAGGATTCTATCAACTCCATTCATGCATCATTGGATCACGGAGTAACTTCTATCGACACAGCACCATTCTATGGTTTCGGATTGAGTGAAGAAATGATCGGTGAAGCCATCAAAGGAAAAGACCGTTCAAAAATCCAGCTTTTAACAAAATTCGGACTGGTATGGGACGGAAGCAACAATGGAAAAGGCGAATTTTTCTTTGATGCAGAAGACGAAGGAAAAACTCTTCCTGTTTATAAATTAGCTTCCAAAGAAAACATCATCAAAGAAGTTGAAGAAAGCTTACAAAGATTAGGGACAGATTATATAGACCTTTTACAGCTTCACTGGCCGGACAGCACTACTCCTATCTGTGAAACTATGGAAGCTATGGAATTATTAATTCAGCAGGGGAAAATCCGTGCTGCAGGGGTAAGTAACTATAGTGTAGCTCAAATGGAAGAAGCTAACAGAACTTTAAAGCTTTCCAGCAACCAGGTTTCTTACAGTATGCTGAACCGTGCTATTGAAAAAGATCTTGTTCCTTATTCTTTGGAAAACAATTCAGGAATTATCGTATACAGCCCAATGGAAAGAGGTCTTTTAACAGGTAAATATTTTAAAGAAACCCAATTAAAAGATAATGACCACAGAAATGGATATTTCTCACAGTTTGATTTGAATAAAGTGAAAACTTTTTTAGAAAAAATTGAACCTATTGCTCAGGAAAAAGGAGCAAGTCTTTCTCAGCTTGTATTAAGATGGACTACTCTGCAACCCGCAATTACAGTAGTATTAGCCGGAGCAAGAAATGCACAGCAAGCCATCGAAAATGCAAAAGCAATATCTATTGACCTTTCTCAGGAAGAATTGAACTTCATCAATTCAGCATTGAGCGAAATTTAATATAAAGGCTGGAAGATGGAGGTACGAAGATGGAAGTTCTATTAGTGTATTGATAATTAACAGGCTTCTATTGTACTATTCTGGATATAACAAAGAGATTCCTCCTTCATCGGAATGACAATTGAAGTTGAATTGTACATCAATCAAAATCGATACAATTCCATCTGTTATCCGACTTTAATAACGTCCCTCTCCCATCTTCCAGCATCCCTCCCTTAACCCCAAACCTCATAAAAATGAAAAATAATCTGATCAAAATGTTCGGGTTAGCTACTCTGCTGACTATAAACAGCATGAGTTTAAAAGCTCAGACACTTGTCAATCCGGAAGATCAATCATGGTTTCCTTCTGCTTACGGAGCACAGGACGAAATCGGAGCCGCCAATTTATTGACTCCTGAAGTTGTAAAACAGGCTCTGCGACTCGTGAAACAGGGTAAAACGTTAGCACTTGCCGTTCCTATTGACAAAAACCTTCCGGCTTTCAGACACAGAAGTTTCAATTTATATAATATTCAGCCTGGAGAACAGGGCGGAAAAAGTATAGGTCCCAATAAATTTACATTCAATGATGAACTTGTAAACGGATGGACCGGAGTAGGAACACAGTTGAACGGTATCGGACACATCGGAATTGACAACACCTACTACAACGGAAATAAAGCAACAGACTTTGTAACCGTAGAAGGCGTAAAAAAACTGGGTGTTGAAAAAGTACCTCCTTTCGTTACTCGTGGTGTAGTCCTTGATATGACGGCCCATTATGGAAAATCAATAGTACCCGGAGGAACAGAATTTACGGTAGAAGACATCAAATCTGTTTTAAAGAGACAGGGACTTACTCTAAGAAAAGGAGACATCATTCTTTTCAATACCGGATGGCTTGAATTAATTGGTAAAAACAACCAGCAATTCTTAGAAACAGAACCGGGAATTGGAATGGATGCCGCAAAATGGCTTGCCGATCAGGGAATCGTAGCTTTTGGCGGTGACACATGGGCTTCTGAAGTATATCCTAATCCGAAAAGTAAAGAAGAATTTCCTATCAACCAGTTTATGCTGGCTAAAAAAGGAATTTATAATCTGGAACTGATTGACAGCCGTCCTTTGGTAAAGCAAAAAGTCTGGGAATTTTTATTCGTACTTGGACAGCCTTTATACATAGGTTCTACTCAGGTGAATGTGAATCCTGTAGCTATTTATTAATTTAAATACTAAAAACATAATTTGAGAAACAAAGAGACAATGTAATTCCGGTTTAAAAAAATAAAATTAACCTTAGAATTTATTTTTAGAATTAATACCCAAACTGTGTTACACTGTCACTTTGCATCTTGCATTAAAACGGCCTTTCAAAATTTGAAAGGCCGTTTTTAATAAAGTAAACATCCGTAAAATAATGCAGTTTCAATCAACCTCCATCTTCCAGCACCCTGCTTCCTTACTTCACTATTTTGCAATCGGAAGATGAGTACTTACTGCAATTCTGTTCCATGCATTGATCGTAATAATCGCCATAATAATCTGAGCGATCTGGTTATCATCAAAGAAAGACTTCGCTTTCTGATACGTTTCTTCTGTTAAACCTTTATCGCTGATCAGTGTAATTTCTTCTGTCATTGACAATAGCACCTGCTCTTCTTCAGTGAAAAATTCTTTTGCTTCCGTCCATCCGTTCAGAATAAAGATTCTTTGAGGGTTTTCTCCGTATTTGATGGCATCTTTTGTATGCATATCAAGACAGAAAGCACATTTATTGATCTGTGAAGCTCTGATCTTAATCAGCTCCTTCTGAATGTGTGTTAAAGAAATAGTTTGTAAATACCCTTCCAATCCCAGCATTGCTTTATATGCTGCTGAATCTACTGTTGCAATATTTATTCTTGCGCTCATAATATTATTATTTTTTGATTAATTGATCTATACTTAAAGAATAATGTTGTTGTACTGCCAGTAAAAGCGCGGCGGCACTTCCCACCCATACAGAATAGTTCAGTGGGGCTTTTGGTCCTGATGCAATGGTCATGGATATGGCAAAAATCAACAGCAGGATACTGCTTCCATAGGCTGCAAACTTTGTTTTAAATCCAAAGATCAGCATCAAAGGAAAAAGAATTTCAAAAAAGGTAGCGGCATACGCTGAAACCGTACTCAAAGACTCCGGAAGGAAAAATGTAAGCTGTCTTGTGTATTCTTTAAAACTCTCCATGTTACCCCATGATGAGTTTTCTTTGCTCCATAATCCGAACCGGTCTGCCACTGCAGAAAGCATGGTTACACCAAGAGCAAGTCTTAAAAATAGCTGCGGAAATTGATTTTTGGTCTCTGTCATTGTATTGGCTTTTAATAACATGACAAATTTCCGGTTTCTGATCCGTAAAAATCTTAAACTGGTTTAAGATCGTAATTTTGCCCTGATTTCGCTTAAATATTCCGGAGTAAAACCTAAAAAGGAAGCAATTAAGTATTGCGGAATTCTCTGTATAAACCAAGGATACAACGTACTGAAATGCACATAATATTCTTCTTTCGTCATCTCATAAATATAACGGATCCTTTTTTCGGCAGCAGCATAAGCCGTTTGATACACCATTCTGAAGTAACGTTCCATAACGGGATGTTTTTCCAGCAAAAGCTCCTGAGACTGAAAATCAATGGCCAAAATTTTGGAATTTTCTACAGCCTGAATATTAAAATCTGATTTCATCTGTTTTTCAAAAGCAAAAGTATCAGACATCCACCAGGTTTCAATAGCAAATTCTGTGGTTTGCTCTACTCCTTTTTCGTTCACAAAAAATTTTCTCAGGCACCCTTCCAATACGAAATATTTAAATTTACAGATATTACCTTCAACCATCAGATTTTCTTTCTTCTTCACTTTTAAAACCTGAAAAAAAGATATGATAGAGGAAAATTCCTCATCGTTAACTGTAATGAACTTATCTAAATGTGCCTTGAAAGTTTCCATTGTAATATTTAGTAATCAAACTTAACTTTATTTTTTTAGTTTTACAATGAGAAAAATATTGAATCATGGAAATTGTTGCTAAAATTCTGATTGCCATTGTTGCACTGGAACACCTTTATATTCTTTGGATGGAAATGTTTGCATGGGAAACCAAAGGAAAAGAAGTTTTTAAAGCAGCTTTGCCTGCTGAAATGTTTAAACCTACCAAAGGACTCGCTGCCAATCAGGGACTTTACAATGGTTTTCTGGCTGCCGGACTGATTTGGTCGTTTTTGATTAAAGATCCGCAATGGCAGACCAATGTGGCATTATTCTTTTTAGGATGTGTAGCTGTAGCAGGAATCTATGGAGCAGTTTCTGCCACAAAAAAAATATTCTTCGTACAGGCACTGCCAGCAATATTGGCAATTATTTCCGTTTTACTGAAGTAATTCTTATCGCTCATATTTGTAAAAATCTCCTTCAGAATATTTACCATGTCAATATGCTCTTATCTTTAGTGGTAAGGGAAAAATTGCTCTGTCTATCACATTCCATAACCAGACTTAAAACCAGCTTCTTACGTACCAAAAAAACCATTTAATATAAAATTCGTAAATTTGCATCGTCATAAAAAATTGATATACAGGTTTTTTATGCTGATCTGCATTCTGATGAAATGTAGAAATTCAAGTTGTTCAGTACACATATCTGTAATTACCTCATCCGTAATTTAATTGTAGAATTTATGTAGAAGATTAATCTCTTTTTACATACTACACTCTTTTTCTAGAGTATAATCTAATTGAAATATTTAAAAATAAACATAAGGCCCAATGGTCTGTATGCTCTTATTTTTTGTTAAAAGCTTTTATCACTATAAGCTCTGCAAATTATTTTGCACTATCGTCATCAGCAGAACAACAAAGATTAAACGTATATAATGAATTGGTGTACAATTTTTTATATCATTTATTAATTCAAAAATTCTGAATATGGAAAAAAATGAAAACAGTAGAAAAGTAAAACTTAAAGTTGAAGACCTGACTATTATTTTTGGCAAAAACAAAGAAAAAGCACAGGAACTTTTAGACAAAGGCTTTTCCAAAAAAGAAATTCTTGAAAAAACAGGATGTACCATAGGAATCAACAAAGCAAGCTTTGAAATCTATGAAGGTGAATTCTTTGTCATCATGGGATTGTCAGGAAGTGGAAAATCTACACTGCTGCGCTGTCTTAACAGACTGAATGAACCCACTTCCGGAAAAGTATACATCAATGATGATGATATTACAAGCAAAAACAATAAGGAACTTCTGGAAGTAAGAAGAACGGAAATGAGTATGGTATTTCAGAAATTCGGATTGCTGCCCCATCATACTATTTTAGATAATGCAGGTTTCGGACTGGAAATCAGAGGAGAAAGCAAAGCTTCCCGTGATGAAAAAGCACAGAAAGCCCTGGATATTGTAGGATTGAATGGCTTTGAAAATCAGTACCCTTCCCAACTTTCAGGAGGGATGCAGCAAAGAGTAGGATTGGCAAGAGCTTTGGCAAATGATCCTGAAGTTTTACTTATGGATGAAGCCTTCTCCGCACTGGATCCTTTGATAAAATCTGAAATGCAGGATCAAATGCTTGAACTACAGAATACCCTTCAAAAAACCATTGTCTTCATTACCCACGATTTGGACGAAGCCATTAAAATCGGAGACCGCATCGTCATTATGAAAGATGGTGTCATAGAACAGATAGGAACAGCCGAAGATATTTTAACCAATCCTGCCAGCGACTATGTGAAAGCATTCGTAGAGAAAGTAGACCGTAAAACAATTATCACTGCCAGATCCTTGATGTTTGATAAAGCCACGGTAGTACGTTTCAGAAAAGACGGTCCTGAAGGAGCTTTAAGAAAAATGAGAGCTACAGGTCTGGAAAACTTACCTGTAGTAGATTTTCAGAATAAATTTCTGGGATTTGTCACCCTTAATGATGTTGTGCGCATCGCCAAAAAGAAAGAACCTACAGTGGAATCCATTATCAACAGTAATGTCCCTTCAGTTTATCCGGAAGTTACGGTTGAGGAAATGTTACCATTAATTTCCGGAAGTAAATCAGCCATCGCTGTGATTGATGAAGACAGTAAGTTTCTAGGTCTTATTACCCAGCTATCACTTGTCATAGAAGCTACCAAGTTTAACGAAGAAGAGATCATAGAATTAAAAGAAATCGCAAACAACCAATAAGATGAATAAAACTATAGATATAGGTCAATATGTAGAAACTGCAATCAATTGGCTCACAGAAAATGGAAAACCTGTATTTGATGTCATAAAACATGTAGGAAATTCCTCTATCATGGGGATTGAATGGATTCTTACAAACACACCCTTTTATGTTATCATTCTCTTTTTTACACTGCTAGCATTATGGAAAGCCGGAAAAGGCATTGCTGTAGTCACTGCAGCCGGGCTGAGTTTAATATTTCTAATGGGACTATGGAAAGAAACGATGG
Organism: Chryseobacterium viscerum; assembly: GCF_025949665.1. NCBI lineage: Bacteria > Pseudomonadati > Bacteroidota > Flavobacteriia > Flavobacteriales > Weeksellaceae > Chryseobacterium > Chryseobacterium viscerum. The sequence continues at coordinate 63,276 of NZ_JAPDFT010000003.1, forward strand.
AAACTCTGGCGCTTATTTTTGTATCCACCATTACGGCCCTTATTTTTTCTATTCCTCTGGGAATTTTGGCTGCTAAAAGCAAGATAGCAGAAAAAATCATTCGTCCCTTACTGGATTTGATGCAGACCATGCCCGCATTTGTTTACCTGATTCCTGCCGTACTGTTTTTCAGTATTGGTAAGGTACCCGGAGCTTTTGCAACGATTATTTTTGCGATGCCGCCTGCGGTTCGATTAACAACATTGGGAATTGAAGCCGTTCCGAAAGACATTGTAGAAGCGGCAAGGGCTTTCGGTGCCACTAACCGTCAGATTTTGTTTAAAGTAGAACTTCCTTTAGCGATGAAAACGATTTTAACCGGGATCAATCAAACCATACTGTTATCCTTATCTATGGTTGTTATTGCAGGAATGATTGCCGCAGGTGGTTTGGGAGAAAAAGTACTGGAAGGAATTAATAATCTGGATATCGGATTAGGATTTGAAAGTGGTTTATCCGTAGTGATTTTAGCCATTATCCTGGACCGTATTACTCAGGGATTTGTAAAGAAAAAGCAATAAGATGAAACAATTAAAATATCTGTTTTTCCCCGTTTTAATGTTGATATTTATAGCATTAAGTTCGTGTGGAAACATAAAAAATTCAAAATACATCACCATAGGAATGGTAGACGGCTGGGCGGAGGATGTTGCGATGACGCATGTTGCAAAAGCCATTCTGGACAAACAGGGTTATCATGTCATTATTCAAAAAGCATCTACGGATATGATTCTGGCTTCGATGAATAATGAAGATACAGATCTTTTCATGGGAGTCTGGCTTCCTTACACCCATGCTAAAAAACTGGCTAAATTCCCAGGATTAGTTCATCTTGGAACCAATTATGACAACGGACGTATAGGATTGGTTGTTCCGGAATATGTTCCGGTTAAATCCATTGAAGAACTCAATCAGCATAAAGATCAATTCAATCACAGAATCATTGGAATTGAAAAAGGAGCCGGATTAACCACCGGAACAGATAAAGCTATTATTGATTATAAGCTGGATTATCAGCAGATCAACTCCTCTACCATTGCCATGATCACCGAATTACAGAATGCCATACAACGAAAAGAATGGATTGTAGTTACCGGATGGCAGCCACACTGGATGTTTGGAAAAATGAAACTTAAGTTTCTGGATGATCCTAAAAAGATATTTGGCGAAGCAGAACAGATTAAAACCTATTCCAGAAAAAGCTTTGGTAAAGATCATCCGGAGCTGGCAAAATTCTTTTCCAAAGTCCATTTTGATGATGAAAACATGTCTGATCTTTTAATGAAAATGGAACAGAGTAAAAACAAAGAAGCTACTGCCAAAGAATGGGTGGAAGATCACACTGAACTGGTACAGTCATGGTTAGATAAAAATTAATAAACAATTTGGTATTATTAAAAAATCCTCAACTCTACAAGAGTCTGAGGATTTTTTCATCAACATAGATTATTTGATCTTTTCTCTATGAAGCAATATTGATTAGTAATCGCAAAAGCGCAAAGAAATTTAATAACATACTGCTTTAAGGCGCAATAAAATTAAAGATTTTCACCAAGTTTATTTCAGTTAAATTCAACAGAATTAAATTTTATCAAAGATAAAATCCTTGCGCCTTAAGGCATATTTAAAGGAAAATTCTTGCGTCTTTGCGTTTTCCAATATCTCATAACTATCCCATTGATTCTTTGATTTTTTCCCGATGGATTATTCCCCAATTCACCAAAGTTTCCGTCACAGGAAATACTGATTTTCCATATTCCGTCACGGCATAAGTTACAGTAATAGGTTTTGTATCCTGAATCGTTCTTGTGACCAGGAGATTGGTTTCCAGCTCTTTTAATTCCTTACTCAGCATTTTAGCGGAAATTCCTTCTATACTTCGTTCTAACTTTTTAAAATGAATCATCTGATCCGGTCTGTTCGTCAGATACCGTAAAATCATCAGTTTCCATTTTCCTCCCAATACATCCAGGCTGTCCCGCATTGCGAACAGTTCTTCCGTACAGCTGGCTTCTCTTTCGATGCCATTTTCTATGATTTTTGCCATAATAGTTTCATGAAGGTTACTAGTAACCATTAGTTAACTAGTAGCAAATATAAACTATTACCGCTTTACATTTGTGTATCAAATTTTAAAGTATGAAAGCAGTTATTTTAAATAAAAACGGAAAGCTGGAAGACGGATTTGCAGAACAGCCTCAGCCCAAAAGCAATGAAGTTTTAATCCAGATTAAAGCAAGCGGTTTCAATCCCATAGATTACCAGATGCTGGAAAATGAGCTTGAACGAAAACTGATCAGTTCCCCGATCTTAGGAAGAGAATTGTCAGGAATTGTAGTGGATAAAGGTTCAGAAGTTACAGAATTTAATATTGGTGATGAAGTCTATTGTGGCAGCGGTTCCATGGGAAGCAACGGTACCTATGCCGAATATATTGCTGTCCCTGAAGCTATTGTTTCTTTTAAACCTCATAACATCTCTTTTGAACAGGCCGCTGCTATTCCTTCAGCAGGCCTTACTTCTTTACAGATCTTTAATCGTCTAAAACTAAATCCAGAAAATACAGTTTTGGTAACAGGAGCAACAGGAGGCGTGGGTTCATTTCTGATTAAACTTTTATTAGCTCATAATATCCGGAAGATCACAACAACTGTTGGGAGTGAAGAAAACAAACAAATTCTTCTCAAGCTGGGTTTAAAAGATCATCAGATCATCAATTATAAAGAAGAAAATCTGATTGAGAATATTGTAAAAGCCAATAACAATCAGCTTTTCGAATATGGAATTGATCTGGTTGGAAATTACATATCGGAAGTGACAGCAGAAGTTTTAAAAATTAACGGAACATATGTGGATGTGACAGCTTTGGTCACTAAAGATGCCCATGAAGCTCTGTTCAATAAAGGAACTCTGATTATGAATATCTCCAATTATACTTATGGAATGGTTAAAAAGTATGAATATTACAAAAACAGTTTGCTTGAAATAAAGAAACTTATCGAAAATGAAAAGATCCTTCCTCCTCAACATAAAATAGTAGGAACTCTTTCTTTGGATACCGTTCTGCAGGCGCATTCTATTTTAAAGAACAATCAGGCCCAAGGTCATAAACTTATCATGAAACATTAATCTATGAACACAATACCAAGACGAATCGTAACAGGAACGAAAGACGGAAAATCTGTTATTACAGAAGACCAACAGGTAGAAAATGCTGTGGAACATTTCCCGGGATTAATAATTTCAGATGTGTGGAACACTCAGACAATGCCAGCCAATTTAAACTTTGAAATCAAAATTCCTAATACCGGATTTCCACAAACTCCTAAAAATGGAACTTATTTTCGATATGTAGTCGTTCCTCCTGATAAAGACTTAGGAATAGAATGGAAAAAGAATGAACCTCATCCGATGATGCACCAAACGCCCACACTGGATTATATCATTATCCTTTCCGGTGAGCTTTACCTCGTTATGGAAGAAGGGGAAACGCTTCTGAAACCAGGAGATATTGTCATTCAAAGAGGAACTAATCATGCATGGAGCAATCGTTCTGATGAACCTTGTATTCAGCTGGCAGTGTTGATCGATGCAAACATTTAAATTTACACGGCTACATAGGATTTTACACCATTGTCATTCTGACGAAGGAAGAATCTCATGTAAAGCTTAGATTCTTCATTTCACTGCGTTACATTCAGAATGACAGCGTCATAATAATAAGATAGCAGGATTAATGTGAAATTGTATATAATTGTCTAAATTTAAATCTCACACCTTACAAAGCAGAAATCTCTAAAAGCTTCTGCTTCATTTTTTCAGGGGTCATCTGCCCTTCCTGATAATACACCAGATTCTGATGCTTATCCAGGAACACCCACAAAGGATAAACAGGCTGATTTTTATTCTTTGACAAAGCCAGCGCCAATTCATGAATTCCGGAATTTCCGTTCTGCAGATATTCAAACTCCTGATTCTGGAAATGAATTTTCTCCTTCGTTTTTTCCGCCTCGAAATTGACAAAATAGAAATGATCATTGATCATATCAACCAGCTCTTTATCTTTACTCATACGGAAAGACTCAATCTTACAGACCACACACCAATCTGTATAAAGGTGAATAACAACCGGTTTTGGATTTTCTTTCTGCTGAACTTCAAGATCAGAAAAAGTGCCTGTCTTCATCTGAGACAGATAAAAACAGGGCACTAACATTAAAAATAAAGTTATTTTTTTCATTTTAAAGTATATTTTACTCCCAGGAAACCTCTGATTCCCTGCATCGGTGCATAACCGTATGCTGTATCAAAAGTATAATGATTAGGATTATTGATAGGATCATCAACATGTTTATCAAAGGGATCAAATGGTCTCATTAAAGGATCTTTAGGTCTGAAATTGAATAAGTTTTTCATTCCGCAGTACACTTCAAATCCAGATTTGAAACTCTTGGACACCTGAATATTAGCCAGAGAATAAAAGGGTGAATATTCAGGGCGGTAGTCGTTCACTAAAACAGGAAGTCGCATTGGTCCGTAGAACTGTCCTGTAAAATCGATGGTCAGGTTATTCTCGAATTTATAAGTCAGGTTATAAGTACCACTCCACTTCGGGGCATGCAGCTGTTGTGTTTTTTGATTTTCATTATCAAATTTCTGATAGACATCCAGATAAGTCACTCCAAGATTGACACTCAAAGGAAACTGAAAACTAAAATCCACATTCAAGGAAGCTCCTCTTGAAATTCCGTATCCGTGAAGATTATCATAAATAATTTTATTAGGATCAGAATCAAAATCCCCTACGATTTTATTGCTGAAATAAGTATAGAATGCAGAAGCATCAAGATTCACAAGACGGTTTCCTACCGGGATTTTCCAGATATAATTCAGATTTCCATTCACTGATCTTTCCGGTTTAAGATCAGACTTTACCACCACTTCCCTCGAACCTGTCAATGCAGCATGATCTTCAGTAAATAAATTCACCACTCTGAAGCCCGTTCCAAAATTGAAACGCAGCGTATGATACGGATTGGGTGAAAACTTCCAGGCTAACCTCGGTGAATGTACAGAATGATGTACTTTATCATAGTCATATCGGTATCCAAGCAACAAAGTATTTTTATCATTGATTTCCCACTGATCCTGAATAAAGGCACCCCAGATCGGAGATTTCATTGGCGCATTGGTGATCCCGTCTGAGGCTAATGTTCCGGGTGTATTGTCATCGTAAAAAGTCCTTTTAAAAGTAAGTCCGGCAGTGATATCATGCTTTCCGAAGCTTCTGTCCCAATACGTCTGTACAAAAGCTACTTTTTGTGTGGCATTGAACGGATTGGATCCGTAAAATGAGTTCTGGTCATGATAATTGTAGGAAAACTGAGTCACGATATGTTCCTTCAAAGGCCATTCATACAATCCGAAAACCTCTGCTCTATTGGTATAAATACTTTCTCCATATACCTGATCACTGCCTCGGTAAGATTTGTTCCACTGCATTTCTCCTCCAAAACGGTCTTCATACAGATATCTCATCGCAAAACTCGCCTGCCTGTTTTCTTTTCTCTGAAAATTCCATTTGTTAAAAACTGAAATCCTGCTCTGTAAAGTAGCATCGGTGAAATTATCTTTATTCTGATCTATTCTTTCCTGAAAACTAAAATAATTTAAACTTAATAATGAAGCGGCATTCTTTCCTACATTGAACTTGGTGGAAAGATCCAGATTATTCTCACTCCAGGTACTCGTCATCATATCTACACTTAGCCTAGGAGCGGTCAAAGCATTTTTAGTAATAATATTTATCACTCCTCCCATTGCTTCAGAACCATAAATAGATGATGCAGGGCCTTTTACCACCTCTATCCGGTCTACCAGACTGTTTGGGATTCCACTCAAGCCATATACTGTGGAAAGTGAACTCACAATGGGCATTCCGTCAATCAAAATCATGGTATAAGGACCTTCCAGACCATTGATATGGATATCTCCTGTATTACACACAGAACAATTCAGCTGAGGTTTTACTCCATTCACCATAGCAATGGCTTCAAAAATGCTGGGAGTCGGATTTTTCTGAAAGAATTTCTGACTGTAGATTTCAACTGCTACAGGACTTTTTGACCTGCTCATCGGTTTTATGGTACCGGTAACTACTACATCTTCGATGTTACTCGTCTTGATTTCCCTCTTCATAACTTTTGCAGAATCCTGACTCTTAGTATGCTGTAAACTCAAACTGTCTGTCTCCTGCGCAAAACAATAGGTTGATAAAAAAGTAATAGAAAATAATATTCGCTTCATGAAATTATAATTGTTAGACAAATCTAACAATTATTTTTCAAATACAAAACTTAATCCAAAAAATATAGATTGAGCCAATTCATGAAAAATGATTAAATTTGAGAAACTACATAAGAAAGTAAAATGAGATATCATCTAGCGGGAAATATCCCACCAAAAAGACATACGATCTTTAAGTCTCCGGAAGATAAATTTTACTATGAACAGCTCTTCGGTACAGAAGGCTTCCATGGTATTTCTTCCCTGTTATATCATATCCACCGCCCTACACAGATTAAATCTATCGGTGAGCCAAAAGATGTCACGCCAAAAATAGCTGTGGAAAAAAACATCGCTCCAAGAATGTTTAAGGGGATGAATGTGACTCCTGAAGACGATTTCATGGACAGCCGAAAAATCCTTTTGATGAACAATGATTTGAAAATGGGATTGGCTAAGCCGAGAAAATCAATGGATTACTTCTACAAAAATGCGGAATGTGATGAGCTTTTATACGTTCATAACGGAACCGGAATATTAAAAACTTTTGTAGGAGATCTTGAATTCATTACCGGAGATTATCTAATTATCCCGAGAGGAACCATCTATCAGGTAGAGTTGAAGTCTGATGATACTGTATTTTTTGTGTTGGAAAGCCACTCTCCTATTTATACTCCGAAGAGATACAGAAATGAATTCGGACAGCTTTTGGAACATTCTCCATTCTGTGAGAGAGATATGATTGCTCCTACTTATAAAGAACCTGTGGACGAGAAAGGAGAATTCCTTATTAAAGTAAAAAAAGAAAACCAGATTACAGATTTCATCTACGCTACTCACCCGTTTGATGTAGTAGGCTGGGACGGATATTTTTATCCTTATAAATTCAATATTAAAAACTTTGAACCCATTACCGGAAGAATTCACCAACCACCGCCGGTTCACCAGAATTTTGAAGGACACAACTTCGTTGTTTGTTCATTCTGTGCAAGAATGTATGATTATCATCCACAGGCAATTCCTGCACCTTACAATCACTCCAACATTGATTCTGATGAGGTATTGTTCTATACAGAAGGTGATTTCATGAGCCGTAATCATATTGATCTGATGGACTTTACCCTTCACCCTGGAGGAATTGTACACGGACCTCACCCAGGCGCTATGGAAAGAAGTATCGGAAAAAAATTCACGGAAGAATATGCTGTAATGGTAGACCCTTTCCGTCCTTTAAAAATCACCGAAGAAGCTTTAAAAGTAGAAGATCCTTCTTATAAAACTTCATGGCTGGAATAAAACAGTAAAATTATCAGAAAAGTATTACTGAATACATACAAAAGACGCTTTAAATCCTTTATTTAAAGCGTCTTTTTTCGTAAATTTGTAAGGTATGGTTAACATATTTAACCATCATTATTTTTCATGACGCATCCTAAGTAATGGTGGTTTAAAACAAAATCAATATTACATGTTAGAAAGAATCAGATTAGAAAGTTTACACCAAAAGGTAACCACAGCGGAAAACGCTGTAAAAATCATTAAAGACGGTATGACCATCGGGTCCAGCGGCTTTACAAAAGCAGGTGACAGCAAAGCCATTTTACCTGCACTTGCAGAAAGAGGAAAAACAGAAGACCTGAAAGTCACTTTGATGACAGGAGCTTCACTGGGGCACGGTACAGACGGAAAGCTTGCAGAGGCCAATGTTCTAAAGAAAAGAATGCCATTTCAGGTAGATCCTATCTTAAGAAACAAAATCAACAATGGTGAAATTCTCTTCATCGACCAGCATTTAAGTGAAAGTGCCGAACTTCTTCACACTAAAAATCTTCAGAGCATTGATGTAGCTATTATCGAAGCTGCCTATATTGAAAGAGACGGGAGTATTGTTCCTACAACTTCTGTAGGTAATTCAGTGACATTTGCAGCTTTGGCTAAAAAAGTGATTATTGAAATCAATACGGAAGTTCCTGAAGAAGTATACGGAATTCATGACATATACCAGGCTGAAGACTATCCTTATAGAAATGTGATTCCTATTGTAGCTCCATGGAATAAAATCGGAAGAAAAAGCATTCCGGTAGATCCTGAAAAAATTGAGGCTATTGTTTTCACCAACCGTAAAGACAGCCCGGCAGATATTGCAGAACCGGACGAGAAAACAACGGCTATCGCCAAACACCTTCTTGCATTCTTTGAAAATGAAGTTCTTTTGGGACGACTTACTGACAGATTACTTCCTCTTCAGGCAGGTATTGGTAAAGTAGCCAATGCTGTTCTTACAGGATTCAAAGACAGTAATTTTTATGACCTGACGATGTTTTCCGAAGTGCTCCAGGACAGTACATTTGACCTGATAGATTCCGGTAAGCTAAGCTTTGCATCTGCATCCTCCATTACTGTTTCTCAGGAATGCTATGAAAGAGTCTTAGGAAACCTCTCAAAATATAAAGAAAAGTTCGTTTTACGACCTCAGAATATTTCCAATACTCCGGGACTGATCAGAAGATTGGGTGTAATAGCCATCAACACAGCTATTGAGTTCGATATCTATGGAAATGTAAACTCAACTCATATCGGAGGAACAAAAATCATGAACGGAATCGGAGGTTCCGGAGACTTCGCAAGAAATGCTTATTTAAGTATTTTCGTTACTCAGGCAGCTTCAAAAGGCAACAATATTTCCCATGTTCTTCCAATGGTTTCTCATACCGATCATACAGAACATGATGTAGACATTCTGGTAACCGATGTCGGATTGGCTGACTTAAGAGGATTGGCACCAAGAGAAAGAGCACAAAAAATAATTGATAATTGTGTTCATCCGGATTATAAGGAAGAATTACAATCATACTTTGACAGAGCTTGCGAAAAAGGAGGTCATACCCCTCATTTACTGCATGAAGCATTCAGCTGGCACCTAAGATTCTCCGAAACAGGAAGCATGAAACAGAAAACAGCTGTTGAAACCTCCAATTAAGATTTTCGATAAAATAATAAATGATATAAAAGGACTGAATGCGAATGTATTTGGTCCTTTATCTTTTAAACTGTCTCTAGCTTATTTATATGATAAAAGTCTTTACAATATCCTCAAAATATTTATATGGATATAAAATTATAAAGATTATCTTTGAAAGAATAGAAGCATTTTATGCAATAAAAATACTCTTAACACCCTTCAAAAAAGACAAAATATGAATAACTACATCAGTGCAGAAGAAGCAATATATACGATAAAAAGTGGAAACCGAGTATTTTTCCATGGCAGTGCATGTACCCCGAATTATCTGATTGACGAACTAGCAAGACAGTCTGCCCGATTGCAAAATGTAGAAATGGTTTCCATCACCCAGCAGGGCAATGTGGAAATTGCAAAACCGGAATACAAAGACAGCTTTTTCATCAACTCTTTATTTGTTTCCACTCCTGTTCGTGATGCTGTGAATTCTGACCGCGGAGACTTTGTTCCCGTTTTCTTAAGTGAGATTCCTATTTTATTCAGAAAGAACATCCTTCCTTTAGATGTAGCTATTGTCACCGTTTCTCCGCCAGACAGACATGGTTTTTGTACTTTGGGAACTTCTGTAGATATTGCAAGAGCAGCTGTAGACACGGCGAAAATCATCGTTGCCATCGTCAATCCCAGAATGCCAAGAACCCATGGAGACGGAATGATCCACATCAGCAGAATCCATAAACTGGTCTGGCACGAAGAAGAGCTTCCTACCGTAGATTATGGGTCAAAAGTAGGTCCTGAAGAAATGCTTGTAGGAAAAAATGTGGCTGAGCTTATTGAAGACAGATCTACCCTTCAGATGGGTATCGGAACTATTCCTGATGCTGTTTTAAAATGCCTTACCAACCATAAAGATCTGGGAATTCATACAGAAATGCTGAGCGATGGTGTTATTGACCTGATTCAGGATGATGTAATCAACAATAAATACAAAGGGTATAATGATAATAAAACCATTACAAGTTTCTGTTTCGGAACCAGAAAACTCTATGATTATGTGGATGACAATACCGTATTTGCTTTCAGAGATGTAAGTGAAGTAAACTTCCCGATCAACATCATGAGAAACAAAAAAATGGTAGCCATCAATTCTGCCATTGAAATAGATCTGACGGGACAGGTATGTGCAGATTCTATCGGAACAATGCAATACAGCGGAATTGGGGGACAGATGGATTTTATGCGTGGTGCTGCATTAAGTGATGACGGAAAACCTATCATAGCCATTACTGCAAGAACGAAAAAAGGGATTTCCAGAATTGTTCCTTTTCTTAAACAAGGTGCGGGCGTAGTCACTACAAGAGGCCATATTCACTATGTAGTTACTGAATATGGAACTGCTTATTTGTATGGGAAAAACCTTCGTCAGAGAGCACAGGAACTCATTAGCATTGCCCATCCGGACGATAGGGAAATGTTGGAAAGAGCTGCTTTTGAAAGGTTTAAACACTGATAATCAAATCATAAAAATTTCAAAACTGTGTTTTTACTTGAAACCTTAAAACAAATTTTGAAATCATCACTATAAAATGATAAAAATACATTAATATTTTGGCAGTATATTTGATAAAACTCATTCAAAAACATGGAAATTGAAAACTATATATAATTCGATACGAGAAGAAGTGGTAAAACATTCCAAAGTAAGGAATTCTGTTTTGGGGAATGTGAGTGAATGGAAGAGAAGCCATTATATTATTCTTTCCGAAATTATTAAAGATGAACTTTCTGGAGCTGAGGAACTGAAGGGAGGAAAAAAATTTGAAATTGGAAATACCATTTCACATGTTACCCTGCAGCGTTTTTTTGAAAATGATTATCAGGATAAAACCCATAGTGATCTCAGGTTTCTGAAAACACTTGATAAAATCTGTATTTTCTTAGGATACAAAGATCTTAACGACTATATACTTGCTGTAAGATATAAAAAACAAGATGATAAAGATATTGATAATCAATCATATCTTACGCAGATGGTTTACGATTACTGTGCAACAGCTTTTGAGTTTTATAAACTGTTTCCCACTCACAATACTGAACTTTTAAAAGATCTTGTATTTGATGATTCTCCTTTCCTGGAAAGAGCATCACAATTCAGCAAAGAGCTGTGCGACAAAGATTTTCATCTGGTTACTAAAAACAACCGATCCAATTATGAAGTTTTTGATATTCATATCGTTACAGATGAACCTGACAAGAAAATACTGGAATCTCAGGAATTCTGGAATCTTCTGTTCAAAGTAGGAGAAACCGGAGAGGAACATTTTGTCAATCAGCTGAGTACTCAGATTTATTTTATCAGAAAAATAAATAATACCTGGAAGATATGGGATAATTATAATCCAGATGCCGGAATGTTAAACAGAAAGATCGAAACAATATAAAAAGAAAGCCGCAGAGAATCTCTACGGCTTTCATGTTTCGAAATATTTTTTTCACTTGTCTTTTGTATTACAAATGTAAGTAGCCGATTTCAAACGTAAGAAACTTAAATATACTTAAGTAAACTCTTCTTCAACTTTATGTTAAATATATTCAATGAATCCAAGGGAATATTTTCGCAATGTCTAAGTTTTTTGTAATTTGCATACCAATAAAATAAAAGTAAAAGAGAAAATATGTCAACACTTACATTTGCCGAGAAAATAGCTCAAGCAGAAAATTTCTTACCAATTAATGGTACAGATTACATTGAGTTTTATGTAGGAAATGCAAAACAGGCTGCCCATTATTACAAAACCGCTTTCGGTTTTCAGTCTGTAGCTTATGCGGGTCCTGAAACAGGAGTAAGAGACCGTGCATCTTATGTGCTTCAACAAGGAAAAATCAGATTGGTATTGACTACCGGACTTAAATCTGACTCTCTTATCAGCGAACACGTAAAAAAACATGGTGACGGAGTAAAAATTTTGGCACTTTGGGTAGATGACGCTTATGCAGCTTTCGAAGAAACAACTAAAAGAGGCGGTAAGCCATATTTAGAGCCTGTAACTTTAACTGATGAGCATGGTGAGGTAAGAATGTCCGGTATCTACACTTATGGAGAAACCGTTCACATGTTTGTAGAAAGAAAAAATTACAAAGGAGCTTTCATGCCTGGATATGAAAAGTGGGAAAGCAACTATAAGCCTGAAGAAGCAGGTTTATTATATGTAGACCACTGCGTAGGAAATGTTGACTGGAACAGAATGATCCCGACTGTAGAATGGTATGAAAAAGTAATGGGATTTGTAAACATCCTTTCTTTTGATGACAAGCAGATCAATACAGAATATTCCGCATTGATGTCTAAAGTAATGTCTAACGGAAACGGATTTGCAAAATTCCCTATCAACGAACCTGCTGAAGGTAAAAAGAAATCTCAGGTAGAAGAATATCTTGATTTCTATGAAGGAGAAGGCGTACAGCACATTGCTGTTGCTACGAAAGACATCATCCATACCGTAACTGAATTGAAAAAACGTGGTGTAGAGTTTCTTTCTGCTCCACCAGAAGCTTATTACGACATGGTTCCTGAAAGAGTAGGTCATATTGATGAAGATCTTAAAAAACTTCAGGATTTAGGTATACTTATTGATCATGATGAAGAAGGATACTTATTACAGATCTTTACCAAGCCTGTAGAAGACCGTCCTACTCTATTCTTCGAAATTATTGAAAGACACGGTGCTCAAAGTTTTGGTGCCGGAAATTTCAAGGCTTTATTCGAAGCATTAGAAAGAGAGCAGGAAAGAAGAGGTAATCTTTAATTTTACATTAAAAATATAGGTTTTGTCAGAATACAATATTCTGGCAAAACTTTTTTATAAAACACAGTATATGAGAAAACTTTTAATTGGGATTTCCCTTTTAGGAACTCTGGGGCTTAAAGCTCAATATGGTTCATTGAATGAAATCCTTAACCGACTTGAACAAAGAAAAGGCATTAATCAGCATCTTGAAAATGTAAATATTGACAACAAAAAATTTATTTTCATCAAAGATGAAGCTGATCATACGGAACGGGACTTTATTATTATCAAAGGGAACAACGCCACTTACGTAGAAGTTTTCGATGATAAAGCTACAGGAGAAAGCAGCTCTAATGTTTTCACCGGTGATATCGTCAGGAAAAAAAATATTATTTCTTTAAGAGCAGATATGCTTGAAAATAAAAAAATCCCAATGCCTGTTACGAAAACGTTATTGTTGACCCAGCAGGATAATATTCTCTATCTTATTGATGTCAATACCAGAGACAGATGGATAGATGAAGCATCTTACTCAAAAAAGGCAAAATAAATATTCTGAGGAAACACTCAGCAATATTTTAATCTAACTAAAATCTAAACTTATGAAATCATTTGTAGACTATTCCTCAAACTCGGATTTTTCTATACACAATATTCCTTTCGGAGTCGCAGTTTTTAACAAAGAATATATCGGATGCTGCACAAGAATCGGTGATCAGGTAGTGGATCTTGCTACCTTATACGATCTTGGTTATTTTGAAGATATTGAAGGATTGGACGACAATGTTTTTGAAGCTTATACCATCAACGAATTTATCGAGCTGGGTAAACCTGTTACCAATGCTGTTCGTACTAAAATTCAGACATTATTACAGGAAGGATCAACATTATCAAAAGATCAGAAAACCATCGAAGAAGCCTTCTACGACCTGGATAAAGTAAAAATGATGATGCCTGTTCACATCCCGAACTACACAGATTTCTACAGCAGTATCGAACATGCTACCAACGTAGGAAAAATGTTCCGTGATCCTGCAAATGCTTTATTACCCAACTGGAAACATTTACCGGTAGGTTACCACGGAAGAGCATCTTCAATTGTTGTATCCGGAACAGAAATCAACCGCCCGAAAGGTCAGATGAAACCTGCAGAAGCAGACAAGCCTGTTTTCGGGCCATGTAAACAACTGGATTTTGAATTGGAAATGGCCTTCATTATCAATAAAAATACGGAGATGGGAGAAAGTATTTCTACAAAAGATGCAGAAGATGCCATCTTCGGAATGGTAGTTTTCAATGACTGGTCTGCAAGAGATATCCAATCCTGGGAGTATGTTCCGCTAGGGCCATTCCTTGCGAAAAACTTTGGTTCTTCTATTTCTCCATGGGTTGTTACACTTGAAGCTTTAGAGCCATTCAGAACAGCATCTCCAGTGCAGGATCCGGAAGTCTTAGATTATTTAAAATTTGAAGGTGATCAAAACTACGATATCAACCTTGAAGTCTATATCCAGCCTGAAAACGGAGACCAGAACCTGATTTCCGAAAGCAACTATAAACACATGTACTGGAATATGACTCAGCAGCTTGCGCACCACACGGTAAACGGATGTAATGTGGAAGTGGGAGATTTATATGCCAGCGGAACCATTTCCGGAAGCGATCCAAAATCTTTCGGTTCTATGCTTGAATTGACATGGAGAGGACAAAATCCTTTATCATTAAGCAACGGTGAAGAAAGAAAATTCATTGAAGATAATGATACGGTGACCATGAAGGCATGGGCTGAAAAAGATGGTGTAAGAGTAGGTTTCGGGGAAGTTTCCGGTAAAATTATTCCAACACTTTAATTTTTTACCACAAAAGTCACAAAAGGATTTATGATTACACAGTCCTATTTAACAGATCTAACATATAAGATAAATGGTGCTTGTATAGAAGTTCACAAAGTTCTGGGGCCTGGTTTATTGGAAAGTGTCTATCATAAATGCCTGGAAGAAGAACTTAGATTGAGAAATATTAATTTTAAGTCTGAGCTAAAAGTTCCAGTATATTATAAAGGAAAAGAAATTAATTGTGATTTCTTTTGTGACTTTTTAATTGAAAACTTAATTGTGGTAGAATTAAAATCAGTGTCAAAATTAACAGAGATTCATAGAGCTCAACTTCTAAATTATATTAACTTAATGAAGAAACCAAAAGGCATTTTGGTAAATTTTAATGTGAAAAATTTATATCATGAAGGACAGGAAACCTTCGTAAACCAATATTATGATATGCTTTTTTGAACTTTAAAAATTAAAGATGTTTTAGCTTAAAACTTTTGTGCCTTTTGTGGTTAAATAAAATATGAAAACAGTAATCCCCTCCGAGATAACCTCCGTACAACTTCAGACGATCATGCAGACGGCTGTTTCACCGCGTCCGATTGCTTTAGCGTCTACAGTAGATAAAGATGGTACAATTAATTTATCTCCGTTTAGTTTTTTTAATATGTTCAGTACGGTTCCTCCGATTTTGATTTTTTCACCATCGAGAAGAGTCCGTGATAATACAACCAAACATACGCTGGAAAATGTTCTTGAAGTTCCGGAAGTAGTTATTGGAACTGTGAATTTTCCAATTGTACAGCAGATCTCTTTAGCTTCTACAGAATATGAAACCGGAGTCAACGAGTTTATCAAATCCGGACTTACCATGAAAGAGGCGGATCTTGTACAGCCAAAACTGATTGAAGAATGTCCTGTCAACTTTGAATGCAAAGTTTTAGAGGTAAAATCATTGGGAGATCAGGGTGGTGCCGGAAATCTTGTGATCTGTGAAGTACAAAAAATTCATATCAGAGAAGAATATCTGAATGAAGCCGGAAATCTGGATCAGAAAAAACTGGATATGGTAGCCCGATTAGGCAGTAACTGGTATTCCAGAAGCAATGAAAACAGCCTTTTTGAGGTACCCAAACCTTTGGTAACAAAAGGAATCGGCTTTGATCTATTGCCTGATGCTATTAAGTACAGTAAAGTATTTACAGGGAATGACCTTGGAATGCTTGCCAATACAGAAGTATTACCTGCAGGTGACTTCCATGCGGATGACAATATTCACATGGATGCCCAGAAACTGCTTCTTGAAAGTAAAGTTGAAGAAGCATGGGTTTTACTCACTATACAATAAAAAAGCGGCCTGAAATTTCAGGCCGCTTTTTTATTGTAAGCTGGAAGCTAGAGGCAGAAGGCTCGAAGTTTATAGAGCCTTAAAGTAACCTTTGGCTAGTTTAACAAACTATTTATTTTGATTTCAATAGATATCGAATGCCGTTCATAACTTCCCGCTTCGATCTTCCCGCTTCCCTTCTTATATCTTTTATCTTTACTTCGCTTTCAATGTTTCAGAAACCGCTATTTTCCCTTTTTCAGCAAAGTCTGTTACCTTTCCGTTTTTATCAATAGAAACATTCAGATTATCATTCTTGGCATCGTAATAAATATGTGTTGCATATCCCGGGCAGTCATGCTGCTTGCATCCTGACAGTTTGTAAATTCCGTTTTCTGTTGTGACAGGACTTTCTACGTTGAAATTCTTTACCATTTCATCATATTGGGCTCCTGCAAGCTTCTTTAATCTTTCTGTGATACTTTTATCTTCAAACAATTTGATATCATGTGGATATTTACCCACATTTTTAGTGATAATATTATCCGGAGCCGGTGCAGAAGGAGGTGGTGATGCTACAGAATCATTTTTTGTAATTACAGAGTCTTTAGGCATTACTGTAGCCAAAGTATCTGTGTTTGCTGAAGATTCTGTTTTTGCTTCTTTTTTACACGAAACAACACATAATGAGAGCGCGAATGCGCCTGCAATAATTCTTTTCATAATTATACTGATATGGTGGTTAATTTATAATAACGCAGTTTTAAAGGTTTTATTTCAATTTTTCTTTGATAAAATCAATACATTTTTCGGTTACAGTATTCAGGTCTTTTGGTAAATCCTTTTCTGCCCATGGTTCTTTTGCTCCAAAAGTATGATTGCCCTTTTCAATCAGAAACAGTTCAGAATTTGGGTGAAGAATATGGAGATGTTCGGCCTGCTTTACCTCTACAGCTTCATCATCTGTTCCATGAATAATCAGCATATGAGTTTTTGCCATTTCCGTTGCCCGTTCTACATCAAAACGGTGAACATTCTGCTCATAATCTTCATAAAACTGATAATAGTGGGGCATTTCCTGTTGGGTACGTCCGTTCAGTGCATAATACACCCCATTACTTTTCCAGTTCTCAAAAGCTTCTCCTTTTGGAAAACGATCTAAAGTATCTACACTCGCCAAGGTAATCAACCCGTTGATTCTTTCATCTTCGGATGTTTTAATAATAGAAATTCCTCCTCCCCTGCTATGACCTATCAGAACGATTTTTTCATCATCCACATGCGGATCTTTACTAAAGTGATCAATGACCACTCCAAGATCAGAAAGCTCTTTAGAATAATTATTGTTCCCAAAGGCTTCCAGATCTCCAAAGTTATGTGGATCTTCCGTCGTTGTTCCGTTATGGGAAAAATTAAACTTGACGAAGAAAAAACCTGCTTCAGCAAACTTTTCAGCCATCAGATTCCAGGCTCCCCAATCTTTATAGCCTTTATATCCATGAACAAATATTACCAGTGGAAGCTTTTTTTCAGTATCCGGATAAAAAATATCAGCAAGAAAACCTTTTGTTTCTTTATTTTCTAAGTATATATTCTTTTCATTAATCAAATTCATAAAACAAATGGGATTTATTTAATATTATTTATATTTATAGGATCATTTTAAATTGAAATTTATGAAAAAAACTCTACTTTTTTTATTTTTAATTACTTTTTCTTTTATCCTGAGTCAGACGACCAAAAGGGTGTTCTTTATCGGGAACAGTTATACGTACGTTAATGATTTGCCTAACCTCATCCAAAGTATTGCTGCTTCTAACGGCGATGTACTGGAGCATCACAGCCATACACCGGGAGGGTCTACACTTCAGGATCATGCCAACAATCCGGATGTGATTTCAACTATCAATCAGGGAAACTGGGATTATGTTGTATTACAGGAGCAGAGCCAGCTTCCTTCATTTCCGGATTCTCAGGTTCAAAACCAGGTATATCCTTATGCACTCCAGCTCTCAAATCTGATTAAAACCTCCAATCCCTGTGGAAATGTAATCTTCTATATGACCTGGGGCCGTAAAAACGGCGATGCTGGGAATTGCCCGGGACTTCCCACTGTATGTACCTATCAGGGAATGGACACTCAAATTTATAACCGCTATATGGAAATGGCAGCTGCCAATGAAGGTATTGTTTCCCCAGTAGGTAAGGTATGGAGAACAATCAGGGAACAAAACCCGGCTATTGAGCTGTATGATCAGGATGAATCACATCCGAGTTATATTGGATCTATGGCTGCTGCATATACATTTTATACTATTTTATTCAAGAAAGATCCTACACAGATCCCTTTTAACGGGAATCTTAATCCGGCACAGGCTCAGCTGATCAAGGATATCGTTAAAACAGAAGTTTATAATCAGCCTGCCAAATGGTTTGTAACGAGTAATGATGTTCACAGCAGATTTACCTATCAGCTTACCGGAGCCAATACCGTGCAGTTTACGAATACAACACAAAATGCGGCTAATTATTCATGGGATTTTGGTGATGGTACGACTTCCACTCAGGAAAATCCGGTACATACCTACCCTACAGGAGGAAATTATAATGTAAAGCTGACAACTGATGCCTGCGGAGCCACTACCATCAAAACCAAACTGGTTGTCGTAAACACATTAAATACAGCAGAAGCTGCTATTGAAACTCAAGTTCAGATTTATCCTAATCCTGCCCAACATCTAGTTAACATAACTTCTAAAAAGAAAATTGAAGTACTTTCACTTACAGATGCTTCCGGAAGAATGGTTCATTATCATTTGAGTAAAACAGATTCAGGATATATTCTACCGCTTCAGCATTTGGCCAGCGGAGTTTATTTTTTACAATATAAAGCAGGTGAAAAGGAATTCACTAAAAAGATTATAAAAAAATAACCTTATTTTTGCTTCATGCAGAATTTAAGAACTGTAACCGTGATGCGTTACATTCTGCCACTGAGAGAGGGAGGATCTCTTCCCGCTCTGGCAGAAGCTGATGATGATTTCAAATATGTATTAAAATTCCGTGGTGCAGGCCATGGGGTAAAAATGCTTATCTCTGAACTTTTGGGTGGAAAGATTACCGAAGCGTTGGGACTACAAATTCCTGAGCTTGTTTTTATCAATGTTGATGCCGATTTTGGAAGAACGGAAGCCGATGAAGAAATACAGGATCTTCTGAAATTTTCTGAAGGTCTGAATCTTGGTCTGCATTATCTTTCCGGTTCCATCACTTATGATCCGGGAGTACGTGTAGATCCCCTTCTGGCTTCAAAAATAGTATGGCTGGATGCCTTTATTACCAACATTGACCGTACTTTTAAGAATACAAATATGCTGATGTGGAATAAAGAGCTTTGGATCATTGATAATGGTGCTTCGTTCTACTTCCACCACTCCTGGCAAAATTTTGATACAGCAGCAAAAACACCTTTCAAATATGTGAAAGACCATGTACTTCTCCCTAAAGCAAAAATGCTTGACCAAGCAGATCAATTTGCCCACGAGGTACTGAATGATACACTTTTCAGAGAAATTGTTAATACGATTCCTGAAGACTGGCTGCACTGGAATGATGCTGATGAAACATCTGACGAAATTCGTGAGATCTATTTTCAGTTTATGAAAACCAGATTAGAAAATTCTCAAATCTTTGTAAACGAAGCTAAAAATGCAAGAGGATAAAATATATGAATATGCGGTAATACGCTTGGTACCTAAAGTTGAAAGAGAAGAATTTTTCAATATCGGGCTGGTAATGTTTTCCAAAAGGGAAAAATTCATCAGGGTAGAATTTTATTTGTGTCCTGATAAATTTAAACTCATGCACAGTAAGCTGGACTATGAAGATATCATCCAGAATCTTGAAAGTTTTCAGAAAATTGCCAACGGTGATAAAGACGGCGGTCCTATTGCCCTGCTTGATATTCCTGAACGTTTCCGCTGGCTGACAGCTGTAAGAAGTGCTGTAGTGCAGACTTCCAGACCTCATCCTGGAAAATCCAAAGATTTAAATAGTACTTTTGGTAAACTTTTTGAGGAGTTAGTAAAATAACACACCCTCTAAAAAAATTTATTATGAAATCATCTATATACAATATATCAATCTACAGGTTTTTCACAAACCTGTTTTTTGTTTTATTTTTAAGTGTTTTTACTTTAAGTTTTTCACAGAACTTTTCACAAGTACAGGTGAAGACTGCACCTGTAAAAAGTACATTACTTCCGGAAATAGCCAATCTATCTGAGGACATTGTATATAAAGCCAACAGAAAAGGCAATGCCGTTAAACTGGATATTTTTACACCCAAAAATGCTCCTGCTGACCGGTTGCTCCCAGTATTGATCTATGTTCACGGAGGTGGATGGATAGAAGGTGATAAAGTGGTTCACGCAGATAATTATCTGGAAACTACCATTGCAAAGCTGATGGCAAAACAATATGCCGTAGTCAGTATTAATTATACACTTTTGAATGACAGTACTCATTTTCCATCACCTTTGGAAGATACCAAAGATGCAGTAAGATGGGTAAGAAAAAATGCAGAGCAATATCATTTTGACACCAACAATATTGGGCTATTTGGAGCTTCAGCTGGAGCTCACCTTTCCTTGATGGCCGCCTATACTCCAGACAATACTTATCTGGGTAATCCGGAACTTTCGTCTTATTCTGCTAAAGTAAATTATGTAATTGATCATTATGGCCCTGCAGACCTCAACAAACTTTTCCACACAAAATTAGGCACGATTCCGGTAGCACTGATCGGATTAATGTCAAAAAAAATTGTCGGTTTACAGGAAAATCTTGTGAAAGGAATTTCTGGATATGATATCAGGAAAGATCAGGACAAAGCCATTGATTATCTAAAAACCATATCTCCTGTTAATTTTGTTTCGGAAGGAGTCCCTACTTTAATTGTTCAGGGGAATAATGATAAAATTGTCCCTTTAAGTCAGTCTAAAAAGCTTCACAGAAAATTAAACAGAGCCAAAATTCAGAACTCTTTAATCATTGTAGAGGGCGGAGTCCATGGATTTGGGACGACTGATAAGGCTTATCTGGATAAACTGACAGATGAGATGGTAGATTTCGTTCTTTCGCAAAAGAAATAATATACATCTACGTTTTTAAATACAAATCAAAACACTACAAATCAGCATAATAAATATAAAATCAACAACAAATTTGCTAAATTGATATACATATCCATATTTTTTAATCGAAAATTAATTACCTTGGCTATTGTTTAAATTATTTTTAAAAAAACAGCCAATAAATTAATCATTCATTAAAAAAAATACGCAATATGGATTCTTTGAATAATATCAATGCGCTTACGCTCATATTTGCATCTGTTCTTATTTTTGCAATAGCTTACCGTTTTTATGGTATTTTTATTGCCAATAAAGTTCTTAGGCTTAACGATCAAAATATTACCCCTGCTGTAGAATTTGCAGATGGTAAAGATTATGTTGCTACTAATAAAAACGTACTTTTTGGACATCATTTTGCAGCTATTGCAGCGGCTGGACCTTTGGTAGGACCAGTTCTTGCTGCGCAGTTCGGATATCTTCCGGGTGCATTATGGATTCTGATTGGCTGTGTATTGGGAGGCGGAGTGCATGATATGGTTGTACTCTTTGCTTCTGTAAGGCACAAAGGACAAAGCCTCGCGACAATTGCTTCAAAAGAAATCGGAAAAGCTACTGGAACTGTGGCAGGTTTTGCTATTCTTTTCATTCTGATTCTTACGCTGGCTGGTTTATCACTGGCTTGTATCAATGCGATGCATGAAGCCTCATGGTCTCTTTTTACAGTAATCATTACTATGCCTATTGCCATTATCATGGGACTGATTATGCGCTATAAAAAGAACAGTGTCCTGTTTGCAAGTATTTTGGGAGGAATCCTTTTGATTGCCGGCATCATCGGAGGTCACAGTCTGATGCAGAATCCTACCATGAATAATTTATTTTCCTGGGATATCAAAACAATTTCTATTGCCATTCCTCTATATGGCTTTATTGCTTCCGTATTACCGGTATGGCTGCTTTTAGTTCCAAGGGACTACCTTTCTACTTATTTAAAGATAGGAACTATTATCATGCTGGCTATTGGGGTAATTGTTATTCACCCTACCATACAGATGCCTGCCATCACAGCTTTTGTCAATGGTGGAGGACCTATTATTGGCGGTCCGGTTCTTCCTTTTATCTTCATTGTAATTGCGTGTGGTGCAATTTCCGGTTTCCATGCTGTAATTGCCACGGGAACAACTCCGAAAATGCTTAATAAAGAAAGAGAAATACTTTTCGTAGGTTATGGAGCCATGCTGGTGGAAGGTTTCGTAGCATTGATGGCACTTATTGCTGCCTGTACATTGATGCCGGGTGATTATTTTGCGATCAACACTCCCAAAGAGGCTTATGATTCTTTTCTTGCGGCACATCCTTCCCTGCACGGAGTAGATATTGATTACTATTCACAGAAGATAGGAATTGATCTGTATGGCAGAACCGGAGGTGCAGTATCTCTGGCTGTGGGAATGGCTCATATCTTTAATAAAATACCATATATGGATCAGCTGACGGCTTATTGGTATAATTTCGCCATTATGTTTGAAGCTGTATTTATTCTTACTGCTATTGATGCGGGAACAAGAGTGGGACGTTTCTTTTTGCAGGAAATGCTGGGTTCTGTAGTTCCAAAATTCAATGATAAAAATTGGATTCCGGGAATTATCATCAGCAGTCTTCTTTTCACTTTTGCCTGGGGATATCTGGTGTATACCGGAAACGTAAACAGTATCTGGCCGTTATTCGGAATCAGTAATCAGCTGCTGGCTGCCTGCGGACTTATTGTCTGTACAACAATGCTGATAAGGATGAACAGGGGAAAATATGCTTTATGCTCAGCTATTCCGGGAGTTTTTATGGCTGGAATTACTTTCTGGGCAGGGTATATCCAGGTAACTGCCATCTATATTCCGAAAGGACAGTACTTACTGGCTGCATTAGCGGCAACGGCAATGATCCTGATGCTTATCGTATTTGCAGGAGCTTTCAGGAAATGGTATCAGCTTCTTCAGATCAACAAAACAGAGATTGATCATTATGGTGAACCTGTGAAGGAATTGGTAGAAAGATAAAATTCATATAATCATAAAGAAAAACAGTTCAGAAATTCTGAACTGTTTTTTTATAAGCATTATCTTTTGTTTTATTTAAAAATTGAAATTAAGTCTTGCAAAAACATATCTCCCATTTTGTCCAAACTGTGAAGTGGAACGTGAATAGATGAATTGGTCGTTATTGGTGGAAGCAGTAAGGTTCTTCGTTGGATAAATATCAAACAAATTGTTTACACCTAAAGTCAATCCTACATTTTTAGTAAACTGATAAGCAGCAGACAAATCAGTAATGATCTTATCTCCGATCTGCTGATGTTCATTAAAATCAATGATTCCGTCTCCGTTCACATCAATAATATCAGCACCTGTCACTTTTCCAAAATAGGTATTTCTCAAATAGAAACTTGCATTTTTCCATGAAAGCGTATGAGAAAGACTGGCTTTCACTCTCGGTACAGCTTCTTCCAGATATACTCTTGATTTTTCAGAGAAGTATACTTTCTCCAATTGTGGCGACTGAAGAAGTCCTGCAGAATGGATATCACCAACCTGTTTTGTTTTATTAAGGTTAATAGCAAAGTTATTATCTAATTTAAATCCTGAAAATCTTGCATTGTGTGAAATTACCACATCCAAACCTTTTGTTTCCGTATCAATGGCATTGGTAAAGAACTGCGCTGCATTGATTCCCAACTGATCATAAGCTTCCTGTGCTTTCTGAGGAACGCTTGCTCTTAAGAATTGGTCGGTAAGGATAATACGGTTATCAATTCTTGTGAAATATCCGTCTGCAGTAAAGCTAAGTCCCACCGAAGGAATTCTGTAAGTAAATCCTACACTTGCAGATTTAGAAGTTTCCTGCTTCAGTTTTGGCATATCCAGCAATCCTGCCAGCTGAGAATCATTACTGAAAGTTCCCACTTCCAAAAGCTGATTATTTGTGAATAATGTAGACGTTACATTATAATAAATCTGGTGGATTGATGGTGCTCTGAATCCTGTAGATCCTGCAAATCTCACATTGAAATTAGGAGCAACCTTAATTCTTGAAGCCAATTTATAATTGAATGTAGACCCGAAATCTGAATAGTTTTCATATCTCGCTGCTGCATCTACCAGTAACCAGTTGGTAAAGTTGAATTCAACATCTGCATAGGCTGCTACCGACTGTCTGTTTTTATCTACAGCATTTCCAGGTTTAAATCCGTTGAATACCTGTGAACCTCCCGGAAGTGCTGCTCCAAAGAAGTCAGTAGGTCTCACAGAGTTTCCGTTCCATACATTTCCGGAAGCATCATACGTTGCATAGGAAGCCTCTTCACCCTGAGTAATTTTAAAATTCTCGTAACGGTGCTCAGCTCCAAATGCTACATTGATACCTTCCCATACATCATATTTTTTAGAGAAATCTAAATTGATGGTATTTTGGGAAAATCTAAGTCCACCCGCATTAAACTCTCTTGGTGAAGCAAAACGTAAAGAGGTATTTCCTGTATTCTGAATATTATAGGTAAATGAATTTTGTCCATATGTATTACTGAAATCAATATTCCACCCGTCCCATTTTCCTTTGATTCCGGCAGCCAGCGAAATATCCTGAATATCTGTTCCAATCTGAGGAAGATAACCATTAGGATATAATCCTGTAAAAGTTCTGCTTTCACTTGGTCTTCTGTAAAATCCTCCGGAGGTTCCGTGTCTTAAGCTATATCCACCAAAAGTATACACTTTCCAGTTGTCACTTACAGGGATCTCGGCATTCACAAAAAGCTGGTGATTGTTAAGCTTAGATTGCCCTACCTGCATATTGAAATCTTTTCTCGTTTGTCCTCTGTAAGCCAGCTCCTGATCTGTGATATAATTAAGCTGATCTCTGGTGAAATTTGCAGATTTCAAAACATTCTGTAATGCGGAAATGGTATTAGCTCCCTGAATATCGTTTTGTAAACCCTGAGAAAAATAGCTTACATTCTGAGCATATTGATGAATGTAATTCACAAGCTGCTGTGAATTGGGCGTATTGTTGATATTTGTAAAAAGAGAAGAAAGGTTCACTCCGTCATTCAATGCTCGTTGTTCAATAGCATTGTAAGCATTGTAAATCGGACCACTTTCTGTTCCCGCTCTGTAAGTTGGGTTTCTGAATTGTGAAGACCAGGTAATATTAAAGAAACCACCTTTGGTTCCAATTTTATTCCCATAGTTCAAATCCAGCTGAATATTCTGTCCGTCAAAATCCCCGGTATGATCATTAGCTGTTGGCGTAAGATTTCCTCCGTAGCTGATCTGTCCTGCCAGTTTTCCTGTATCTCTTTTCAGATCAAGGTTGATCACTCCGGCAATGGCATCAGATCCGTATTGGGCAGCTGCTCCGTCTCTTAATACTTCTATTCTGTTCAAAGCGAAAGAAGGAATTGCATTCAAATCTGTTCCTACAGTACCTCTTCCCGGTGTTCCGTTTACGTTTACCAGTGCTGATGTATGTCTTCTTTTCCCATTCACCAAAACCAGTACCTGATCTGGCCCTAAACCTCTTAACTGAGCAGGATCCAAGTGGTCTGTACCATCAGAATTGGTTTGAATAGTGGATGTAAATGAAGGTGCTACAGCATTCAGAATTTGTCCGATATTGGTCTGTGGAAGTATAATTGAAGATTCTTTTACATTGAATACATCTACCGGGACCGGACTGTCTACTTTAGATCTGGCTCCGGCTCTTGAACCTAATACAACTACTTCTTCTACATTATTGGTTTTTATGGTATCCTTATTTGTTTTAATGCTGTCTTTTTCCTGTCCGTAAGTATATACGCCAAGAAAAAATAAAGCAGAGACCGAAAGAATAGTTTTTTTATTTTTCATATAGTTTAATTTGATTGAACATTTATGTTTTTACAGGGTGCAAATGTAAAATATATTTATTAGTCTACAAAATCAATAGACTTTGTTTTTATAAAAAACGTTTATTGTTTCTTTCTATCCCTCATTTAAAGTTATGATAATTTAAGAACATTTCCATAAAAAACATCGTTTTATAGAATGTTAGATCTAAAATAAAAACGCCATGATCGCAAAGAAACTTGAGCTTATTAGTCTGATGATCGCAATGCCACTTCGTTTAGCAAAGAAAATTTACTTCGCTGAGTGGAACGTCATCGCGATCGAAAAATAAACACAATATGATATTCACTTTGCGAACTTCGTGTTAAAAAAAACGGATCCAAAATTGAATCCGTTATCTTGTATGTTTAAATATTTGCAATTAAATCTTAGTCAATTTAGCATATTTCAGAATCAGATTTTTCTCTCCTTCATGGATGAAAATCACTTTTGCTTTGATATTCTGCGGATCTGTTCCATCCAGAAAACTAACCTCTCCGATACCGAAACGGTCATGTCTCACTTTATCTCCTACTTCAATATCCTGGGAAGAAGCTCCGCTTGGGTTAATAATTTTGGCTGTACTTACAGGTTTCAGTTTTCTTACTTCCGGTGCCGGTTTTGAAGTATCTCCTCTGTCAATTGTTTTTTTCTCAACCTTTTTGAAAGATTTCATTTCAGAAGGATGTTCATCAAAAATATTGGACTTCACCCCTGAATTATTGATAAACCTTTTTTCCAAAGCAGGATTAAGGAATTCAATATATTCATCATCAATTTCACTTAAGAATCTTGAAGGTTCTGCATCTGTGATTTTCCCCCATTGGAAACGGGAAACAGCATATGAGAAAAAGACCTGTTTTTCAGCCCTTGTCAATGCCACATAAAATAGTCTTCTCTCTTCCTCAAGATCTTCTCTGGTTGCAGAGCTCATAAAACTTGGGAAAAGGTTTTCTTCAAGGCCTACCAGATGTACTACCGGGAATTCCAATCCTTTTGAAAGGTGAATCGTCATCAAAGAAACCATATCATCTTCCAGGTTTTTATCCTGAGTATCAGCAGAGAGTGCAATATTTTCAAGGAAATTGGAAAGGCTCGGATCTCCGTCTTCAAGCTGCATCTGTTCTTCAATAAACCCTTGCATAGAGTTCATCAATTCCTGTACGTTTTCTACTCTGGAAATTCCTTCAGGAGTCTGATCATCTTTTAAGAATTTGATTAACCCGCTTCGTTTTGCCACTTCCATAGCTACGCTGTAAGCCGTTTCTGTTTTCAGCAATACCTGAAAAGCCTTGATCATGGACCAGAAATCGTTCAGTTTGTTCAAAACTCCGTTGTTCAGCCCTAATTGCGGTGCATACATCGGAAGATTTTCCAATACTTTTGAAACCGCAATATTATGAGCATCTGCAAAAACGATCAGTTTATTCTGTGTTGTTTCTCCTATTCCTCTTGCAGGATAATTGATAATTCTCATCAATGCTTCAGAATCATTTTCATTAATCAGAAGACGCAGATAACCAATAAGGTCTTTTACTTCTTTTCTTTGGTAGAAAGAAAGTCCTCCATATACTTTGTACGGAATATTTTTGCGTCTCAGCGCATCTTCAAAAGCACGTGTCTGAGAGTTTGTTCTGTATAAAATGGCAAAATCGCTGTATTTTCTCTGGTCACGGTTACGGAGTTCCCAGATATTTCCTGCTACAAAATTGGCTTCATCAGCATCGGAAAGAGAGCGGTATATTTTAATCTTGTCCCCTTCTTCATTATCACTGAATACATTTTTCTTAAATTGCTGCAGGTTTTTTGCAATCACTACATTAGCTGCATTTACAATATTCTGTGTAGAACGATAATTCTGTTCCAATGATACCGTTTTGGCATCCGTATAATCTTTTTTAAAGTTTAAGATATTGTAGATATTCGCTCCACGGAAAGAATAGATAGACTGTGCATCATCCCCTACCACGCAGATATTCTCAAATTTTGAAGCTAATGCTTTTACGATAAGATACTGAGAATGGTTGGTATCCTGGTACTCATCTACCATGATGTATCTGAACCTGTCCTGATATTTTGCAAGCACTTCTGGAAAACGTGTCAGCAGCTCATTGGTTTTCAACAGCAGGTCATCAAAATCCATAGATCCATTTCTGAAACACTGATCCACATATTTCTGATAAATCTGCCCGATGAATTTCATATTTGCCTTTTCATCCGCTTCCATCAGTTCCGGATTGTTGAAATAAGCTTTTACCGTAATCAGATTATTCTTATAGGTTGAAATTCTTGCCTGAACTTTTTTAGGTTTATAAAGATCCGCATCAATATTCATATCCTTCAATACTTTTTTGATCACATTCAGGGCATCCTGCTGATCATAAATGGTAAAATTGGAAGGGTATCCTAGATAATGAGACTCAATTCTTAAAATTCTTGCAAAAACAGAGTGAAAAGTTCCCATCCAAAGGCTTCTTGCATTGCTGTCTCCTACTACTTTTGCAATACGGTCTTTCATTTCACGAGCCGCCTTATTGGTAAAGGTAAGTGCCAGGATATTGAAAGGGTCTATTCCATTATGTATTAAATGAGCAATACGCATGGTAAGTACACGCGTTTTCCCGGAACCTGCTCCCGCAAGTACCATCAAAGGGCCTTGTAAAGAGGTAACGGCTTCATATTGTGATTCATTGAGTCCTTTCAAATAGTCCATACAGCAAAAAAATTTTGGGAACACAAAATTAATGTATTCAGAGGAGAATTCAAACTTTCATAGAGAAGTTCGAGATTTGAAATACCAGGATTGGGTTAATAGTCAATTTTGATTCGCAAGTGAATGGTCAATAGTGAATGATTAATCGCCGAGTAAAAACTTATCTACAATAATTATTCGTAAGCTCAAACCACGCAACCCGAATCCCATAACAAATTCACAAGCACAGCGAATTGACCATTCAATCTTGGAGTTCCAATAGTCAATTTTGATTCGCAAGTGAATACTCAAGGGTGAATGATTAATCGCCGAGTAGAAAACTTATCTACAATAATTATTCGTAAGCTCAAACCACGCAACCCGAATCCCATAACAAATTCACAAGCACAGCGAATTGACCATTCAATCTTGGAGTTCCAATAGTCAATTTTGATTCGCAAGTGAATGGTCAATAGTGAATGATCAATTGCCGAGTAGAAAATTTGTCTACAATAATTATTCGTAAGCTCAAACCACGCAACCCGAATCCCATAACAAATTCACAAGCGAAGCGAATTCACTATTCACCATTCACTTTTAAACCTCTTAAAATTATTCCCCTGCAATCATATATTTCTATAAACTTTGTAACATTTAATTCACTTTTCGTACTAATTGATAAACAATTTCTAAATTTTATGAAAAAGCGACTTCTTTCTGCTGCTGCCGTAGCTTTCTTCGGGCTAATGCTGAATGCACAGCAAATCAAATTCGAAGAGTACGACCTTCCCAATGGTCTTCACGTAATTCTTCATCAGGATAATTCGGCGCCGGTTGTAACAACAGGTGTAATGTACCACGTAGGTGCAAAAGATGAAGTAAAAGGCAGAACAGGCTTTGCTCACTTCTTTGAACACCTTTTATTTGAAGGAACTCCTAACATCAAGAGAGGAGACTGGTTTAAGATTGTTTCTTCAAACGGAGGACAGAACAACGCCAACACTACCAATGACAGAACTTATTACTATGAAACATTCCCTTCCAACAATGAACAGCTTGGACTTTGGATGGAGGCTGAAAGAATGCGTCATGCTGTCATCAACCAGATTGGTGTAGATACACAGAGAGAGGTTGTAAAAGAAGAGAAAAGATTAAGAATGGATAACCAGCCTTATGGAAACCTTTTCACGACAATTCAGAAAAATTTATTTACCAATCACCCATACAACTGGCCGACAATTGGTTCTATGGAAGATCTGAACTCTGCTAAATTAGAAGAATTCCAGGCGTTCTATAAGAAGTTTTACGTTCCGAATAATGCTACTTTGGTTGTTGCAGGAGACATCAAACCTGAGCAGACTAAAAAATGGATTGAAACCTACTATGGAGGAATTCCAAAAGGAACATTATATCCAAAAGATTTCCCGAAAGATACTCCTATCACTCAGGAAAAGGAAGTGACTGCAACAGATCCGAACATTCAGCTTCCTGCTTATGTTTTCGCGTACAGAACTCCGGCTAATAAAGAGAAAGATGCTTATGTTTTAGATATGCTTTCTTCTTATTTAAGCAATGGTAAGTCTTCAGTTTTATATAAAAAATTAGTAGATCAGGATAAAAAAGCGCTTCAGGTAGCTGCTTTCAACCAGGGGCTTGAAGATTACAGTATTTTCGCATTCTTCGCGATCCCGATGGGACAGACTACAAAGCAGGCTTTACAGGCTGACATTGATGCTGAAATCAAAAAACTTCAGACTACGTTAATCTCTGAGGACGATTATCAAAAACTTCAAAACCAGTATGAAAACCAGTTTGTAAATGCCAACTCAAGCATTCAGGGAATTGCGGCTTCATTGGCAACCAACCACGTATTGATGGGGGACACGAATTTGATCAACAAAGAAATCGACATTTACAGATCTATCACAAGACAGGATCTTCAAAATGCTGCTAAAAAGTATCTTAATTCTAACCAAAGAATAGTCATTAATTACGTACCTGAGAAAAAGTAATCATTTCAACTTTTTAGGTTATAATATGATTATTAAAAATTAAATTTTTACAAATGAAAAAGCAATTAACATATATAGCTGCAGCATTTTTCTTTACAGGAATGGTTTCAGCACAAAAAATAGATCTTAATGCAATGCCGAAGCCGGGACCTACTCCTGCCATTAACATTGCGAAGCCAAAAACTTTCCAGCTAAGCAATGGTCTTACGGTAATGGTGGTTGAGAACAATAAACTGCCAAGAGTAAGCGCAAGCCTTTCTATGGACAGACCTCCATACCACGAAGGAGCTGTAACCGGAGTAAGCGAAATTATGGCTGAACAGTTCGAAAACGGAACAACCAATATCAGCAAAGATGATTTCAACAAAAAAGTGGATTATCTTGGAGCGAATCTGAACTTCTCTTCAGGAGGTGCTTCTGCCAATTCACTTTCAAAATATTTCCCTGAAGTTTTAGGTTTGATGGCTGATGCAATCATTAATCCTAAATTCTCTGCCGAAGAAATTCAAAACTCTAAAGAAAGAGCAGTCGAAGGATTAAAGTCTGAGGAAAAAAATGCTTCTTCTATTGCTGAAAGAGTTTCTAATGCTTTGATGTATGGAAAAAATACGTCAAGAGGAGAGTTTGAAACTGTGGAGTCTATCAACAAAATTCAGCTTGCTGATGTTCAGAATACTTACAAAAAATACTATGCTCCGGACAATGCTTACTTAGTAATTGTAGGAGATGTAAAATTTGATCAGGTAAAGCCTTTGATTGAGAAAGCCTTCAGTGGCTGGAAAAAAGTGAACACTCCTATTGCTCCGTTAGAACCTGCTTCCAATGTAGCTAAAACGGAGATCAACGTAGTAGATGTTCCTTCTGCAGTACAGTCTGTTGTTTCATTAAACAACCTGAACAACCTGAAAATGAAAGATGCTAACTACTTCCCTGCAACAATCGCCAACTACATTCTTGGTGGTGGTGGAGAAGCAAGACTTTTCATGAACCTTAGAGAGAAAAACGGATTCACTTATGGAGCTTATTCAAGTATGGTTGCCAGCAAGTATTCTCCGCAATTCTCTGCAAGTGCAAGTGTAAGAAACGAAGTTACAGACAAAGCCGTTAAAGAATTCATGAATGAACTTAACGCAATCTCTACAGTAAAACCAGAAGAATTGGCCAATGCTAAAGCTAAGCTGAAAGGATCTTTCATCATGTCTTTGGAACAGCCGGCTACTATTGCAAGGTTTGCTTTAAATCAAAAAGTTCAGGATCTTCCAGCTGATTTCTACACCAATTACTTAAAATCTATCGATAAGGTAACTGCTGCAGATGTTGCAAATGCTGTAAAAGCTACTATTTTACCTAACCAAAGCAGAATTTTCATTGCAGGTAAAGCATCTGATATTTCTGAAGGATTGGAAAAACTAGGTTATCCTGTAAAATATTTTGATAAGGATGCCAACTCTGTTGCAAAACCAACTGTACAAAAAGTAGATGCCAGTGTAACGGTTGCCTCTATTGCAGATAAATACATCAATGCTATCGGAGGGAAAGCTAATTTAGCTAAAATCACTTCGTATACCACGAATGCTTCAATGTCTATGCAAGGACAAAACATCGATTTTAAAATCGTTAAGGCACAAGGCGGAAAGGAGCTTACTACTGTAACAGCAATGGGACAGGTTGTTCAGAAGCAGGTATTTGACGGAAAGACTGGTTATTCTATGCAAATGGGACAAAAAGTAGACATCACACCGGAAGAAATTGCTGAAAAACAAAAGAACCCGGAGCTTTTCGAAGAATTAGGTTTTGCAAAATCTGCTGATTATAAATTAGGAGGAATTGAGAAAATTGGTGGTGAAGATTCTTATGCTATTAAAAGTGGAGATACTACGTATTACTATAGCGTTGCAACAGGATTAAAAACCGGAGAAACCAAAAAAGTAAAAGCTAAAGGTCAGGAAATGACAATCCCAACAACATTCTCAAATTACAAAGATGTAGAAGGGGTAAAAATGCCATACACCATCTCTGTAAGCCAGATGGGAATGGATATGACAATGAATGTAAAGACTTATGAGATCAATAAGGCTACTGATGCTGATTTTAAATAACAACATCCAATAATAGAAAAAACGGCAACAATTGTTGCCGTTTTTATTTTTATCAACATTTGACGACATCTTTTTTTGTCATTCAGTAAAAAAAGATTAAATTTGCCCATTCAAAAAGATATAAGAATTAATGGATACTATATTTACACTATTGATGGTTCTTGTTATGGTTGCCAGCGTTTTATTGGTAATTATCGTTATGGCACAAAACCCAAAAGGAGGAGGCCTTTCCAGTACATTCGGAGGTGCATCATCTGCACAGTTTGGAGTACAGAGAACCAATGATTTCATGGAAAAAGCAACATGGACTCTAGGCGGAACTATCATTGTTCTTATCCTTTTAAGCGTTGTTCTTACAGGGAAACCATCTCAGGTAGCTCCTACACAGAAACAGCCAGTGAAGAAAGAAGCCCCTGCAAAACAGTCAGCTCCTGCTTCTTCTACAACAACTCCGGTAAAAGCTCCTGCAGCACCGGCAAAATAAGAAGAATATCATCTTATATAAAACAAAAGCAACTCAAATTGAGTTGCTTTTTTATTTTAACTTAATCTTTTCAATCTTATGGCGCAGCATCAGGCCTGCTTTTAAAAATGAATATTGTACAGGCTTCGATTCTTTATAATATTTGTCAATAAAGATCTGCATAGCTCCGTAAAACCTATTGAGGTATACTTCATTCTTAATGGTGCTTTCTCCTTTGTGATGAAGAATTGAAACTTTACCATAATAAAAGTTTTTATAACCGTTTCTTAAGAATGTATAGCACAGATCAATATCTTCTCCATACATAAAGTAAGCTTCATCCAACCCTCCTATTTTTTCGTAAATATCTTTTTTAGCCAGTAGAAAAGCTCCTGTCATCACTTCTACTTCAGCAACCGCATTTTCTTCAATATCGTTTCTGTAATAAGACTTAGAGTTATTCTTTTTGAAATTCGTAAACAGCTTTTCAAAAGAGTTAAACATATCCGGAACGGAACGCTTACTTTCAGGAAGAAAATTCCCTTCTGCATCATGCATCCTCACTCCCAGACATCCGAATAAAGGCTGAGCGTCTGCAAAATCCAGAAGTTCCTTCATATAAACCCCTTCAAACTCAGTATCAGGATTCAAAAGTAAAATATACTCTCCTTTTGCTGTTTGGATCGCCTGATTATTGGCTTTTGAAAAACCACCGTTTGTTTCAGAGGTAATAAAGTGTACGCCGGGAAATTCAGGAATAAGATCTTTCCAGGAACTGTCTGTAGAAGCATTATCAATAACAATCACTTCATAGTTGATCTCCTGTATATATTTCTGAAGTGACAGGAGACAGTTTCTGAGCAATTGGGTAACATTATAATTAACAATAATAACAGACAGCTTCATATTAATCCTTTTCGTTATATGGCAGCCTGTTGATAATGGATCTTCCTAAAGAAATTTCATCAGCATATTCCAATTCATCTCCTACTGAAATTCCCCTTGCAATGCTTGAAAAATTCACATTGAAACTTTTAAATTTCTTGTAAATGTAATATGCTGTTGTATCTCCTTCCATAGTAGCACTCAATGCAAAAATAAATTCCTTCACCTTTCCTTCATTCAATTTCTTTTCAATGCTTGAAATATTTAACTGCCCGGGGCCCACTCCTTCCATTGGAGAAATTTTCCCGCCAAGGATCAGATATTTTCCTGTGTATTTTCCGGTATTCTCAATAGCAATCACATCCCGCACATCTTCAACGATGCAGATCAGTTCACCATTTCTCTTTTCATTGCTGCATATTTCACAGATGTCAAAATCTGAAAAATTGTGACATTCTTTACAGTACTTTATTTCGTTGACAAGGTTAATCAGGGAATTTCCAAGACTTACAGCTCTGGAATTGGGCTGCTTCAACAAATGTAGTGCTAACCTCAAAGCCGTTTTTCTTCCAATCCCGGGTAACCCCGAAATCTCATCTACCGCCTTTGCCAATACTTTACTTGGGTAATCCATAGGTACAAAAATAAGGATTAAAGTTGATAATTGATAGTGAATGGTGAATTGTCAATTCGCTTCGCTTGTGAATTTGTATAAAGTGATTATTGACTATTGACTTTGCGCAGGAAAAATTGACAATTGACCACGAGATTAATGTCTCAAAACGATATTTTAAAATTCTCCCATACCTGAGAACTCTAAAAAAACCTCTATATTTGCGGCTTAAATTAAATATGAAAAAAATTAACTAACATGGTACTTAACAATCTCAATTATCCTCTGGATTTCAAATTCAAAATCACTACTTTAGCAAGTGACTTCAATATTACTGACAGAAACGGAAATTATGTGGCGTATGTTCGTCAGAAAATGTTCAAGTTAAAAGAAGATGTTATCGTTTTCAATGATGAGAGCAAGTCTAAGGAGCTTTTCAGAATCAGAGCTAATCAATGGATTGATTTCAACGCTTCGTACTCTTTGAATGATCTTATTGAAAATAAAAACTTCGGGAGATTAGCCAGAAAAGGAATGCGTTCTATATGGAAAGCAAGCTATGATATTCTGGATGCTCATGATCAACCTAAGTTTAAGATTCAGGAAGACAGTGCATGGGTAAGATTCTGGGACAGTTTTGTAGGAGAGCTTCCTATCATCGGAATGTTCACAGGTTACTTCCTAAATCCATCATATACTGTGACAGGTATTGACGGAAAAGCTTATTTTAAACTAAAAAAAATGCCTTCATTCTTCGGAAGAAGATTCCAGCTGGACAGGCTGATTGATATTGATGATGAGGAAGAAAGTTTAGTAATTTTATCCTTATTAATGATGACACTTCTTGAAAGAGCAAGAGGGTAAGAAAAATAATAAAACCACAAACACATGAAATATTTAATCATTTTATTTTCCGCATTTTTATTGGTAGCCTGCAAAAAGGAAAAAGAAACGGTTTCAGGTTCTGCTTCTGCTGACACTTTACATATTGCTAAAGATTCTGCTTCAACAGGTTCTTCTTCCGGGAATATTCTGGTGGGAACTATTCCGTTTCCTAAAGAAATCAAAGAATGTTCCTGCTATTTTGCTGTAAGTAAAGCTGATTTTGAAAATGAAAGATACATCTACGCAGATGATGCCGGAAAAACAGCTTATATGATGCTGGACGGCAAAAGACTGGCTCTTAATCTTATCTCATCAAGTGATATGGAGGTAGATGAATTGCTAACCAAGGAAATAGAAAATGATAATTACAAAATTTCTGTAAAAGGTAAAAAAATAAAAAACGAAGAAGCTTTACTGTTTGAAGGTACTCTGACTATTGAAAAACCTGATGGCACCCTCTTCACTACTCCGATCTATGGAGAATGTGGATGCTAATAAAAGCGAAATCATACAAAAATGCTTCTGTATCTCACGGAAGCATTTTTTATTTCGTAAATTTGAGAAAAATAAAATTCAATGGAATTATCTAATATAGAACCGCAGATTATATGGAAGAATTTCTCCAAATTAAATGCTGTTCCAAGACCTTCAAAAAAGGAGGAAAAAGTAATAGCTTTTATCAAAGGATTTGGTGAAAATTTAGGACTGGAAACTACGGTAGATGAAGTAGGAAACGTTATTATTAAAAAACCTGCCACTGCAGGAATGGAAAACCGTAAGTCTATCGTGCTTCAATCGCACCTTGACATGGTTTGCCAGAAAAACAATGATGTGAATTTTGATTTTGAAACTGAGGGAATCAAAATGGAAATTGACGGTGATTGGGTAAAGGCAAAAGGAACTACTCTGGGAGCAGACAATGGTTTGGGAGTAGCAACTATTATGTCTATCCTTGAAAGCTCAGATATTCCACACCCTGCATTGGAAGCTCTTTTCACTATTGATGAAGAGACGGGAATGACAGGTGCTTTAGGATTAAAACCAGGACAGCTTACAGGACAAATTCTATTGAACCTTGATACTGAAGAGGACGACGAAATTGATATCGGCTGTGCAGGAGGTGTAGACGTGACGATCACACAAACTTATGCTGCAGAAGCTTCAAAGGGACAAATTGTAAGAATTGAAGTAAAAGGCCTTCAGGGAGGACACTCCGGAATGGATATTCATAAAGGTTTCGGAAATGCAAATATCATTTTGGGAAGACTTCTTTACAGCGGATTGGAAAACCAGAATATTGAATTGGTTTCTATCGACAGCGGAGGTCTGAGAAATGCAATTCCAAGAGAAGGTACAGCCATTATTTCTGTGAGAAATGCTCAGGAATTTATAGAAAATGTAACTATCCTTAAGAAAGATATCTTAGAGGAATTTGCAACTGTAGAGCCGGGAATTCAGATCAATATTGAGAACTCCACATCTTCTGACAAAGCCATTTCAGAAGGAGATTCCAAAAAGGTAATACTTACTTTAAAAGCCCTTCACAATGGAGTATACAGAATGAGTCCGGATGTGGCTGATCTTGTAGAAGCTTCCAACAATGTAGCAAGAGTAGAACTGAAAGGCGGAGAACTTAAAATCTTAAATCTTACGAGATCTTCTGTAGATTCTTCTAAATATTCAGTGGCAGAACAATTAAAATCTGTAGCAGAATTAGCTGGAATGAATGTTGAATTCAGCGGATCATATCCGGGATGGAAACCAAAACCAGGTTCAGAGATCGTACAGCTGATGGAGAAACTTTATACAGAGAAGTTCAGCGAGAAACCTCATGTAGTAGCTTGCCACGCAGGTCTTGAATGCGGTATTATCGGTGCCAACTATCCTGAAATGGAAATGGTAAGTTTTGGACCAACCATCAGAGGAGCCCACTCTCCTGATGAAAAAGCGAACATTACCTCGACTCAGAAATTCTGGGGCTTCCTGAAAGATATTTTAGCGAATATTCCTCAGAAATAAATAAATTAAAAGCTATGATCGGAACCTGGAAAGGAAAATATAAGTACAGCATTAAAAAAAGCTCTGAATTCTATGATAAGGAAGTTGAATTTCTATTAAGAATAACAGAGTTTGATGGTATAAATTTTACCGGAACAGTACAGGATAGCGATCACAATTATGGAACCAGAGGTGTAGGAAGCATCAAAGGAAAGATTAATAATAGCTCTATAGAGTTTATTAAACAAATGCCTATAAAAACAATGGTGTCTACGAATGGGAAAAAGACGGAAAATGAAAATGAGAGTCATACACCAATCTTTTATACCGGCATTTCAAACCTTCAAGATTCTTACTCCGGAAATTGGAAAATGAAAGAAAGTGGTTTTATCAACAGATTGCTTTATCTTTTTTTTGGAGTAAAAGGCACTTGGGAAATAACCAAAATAGAATAACTAAGCATAAAATTGCTATATTGAATATCCAAAGTCTTATGATTTTGGATATTTTAATTTTTAAATAGGATGAAAAAAATATTATTCCTAATCATTCTTATTATTTCTATCACATGTTTACATGCTCAAGATTTAGAATTCAGAATATATTGTTGTGAAACCACAAGTCTAGTAACATTAAAAAATGGAAGACTACGTTTTATAAATACTCTCCTAGAAAACATTAAATATGATTCAGAGATTTCAAAAGATGATTTAATTGTATTGAACAATGAAATTAAAGATATAAATACGAAAAAAGGTAATGAAGTCTGGTTGAATCATTGTATAGATGATGGAACTAATTTAAAATTCAAAATTATAGATCACGATATTATTGTGAAAAAAGTTTTTGTAGGTAATTATATGGACCGAAGATTAAATAAAATTATTTTAATTATTAATAAGTACCTAGAAAAAATTAATACTAATAGTTTTATAGCTGTACTTGGCTATGGCTCTAATAATGAAAATTATATCAAAAATGAAATTACAGATCAAGAATCCTGCCCAATGACAGCATCAGAAAAATACAAAAATGCAATGTTAAATAGTTGGTGTGAATTTTAAAATGAATAAATATTATTAAAACAATGAAAAGTATCACCGTATTCTGTGGTTCAAGTTTCGGCACAGATAAAATTTATGAAGAACAGGCATTCCTGCTTGGGCAAACCTTAGCAAAACAAGATATACAACTTGTTTATGGCGGCTCGGAAACCGGCTTAATGGGAACAGTAGCTAATGGAACTTTAAGTGAAAATGGTAAGGTAATTGGGGTCCTACCGCAGTTTTTACAATCCAAAGAAATTGCCCACAAAAATCTGACAGAGCTCATCATTGTGGAAACCATGCATGAAAGAAAGACCAAAATGAACGAACTGTGTGATGGTGTTATCGTTCTCCCAGGAGGTTATGGAACATTGGAAGAACTTTTCGAGATGATCACATGGGCACAGCTCGGCCTTCACAAAAAGCCTATCGGGATTCTGAATATTGACGGGTTTTATGATGATCTGATCAAATTGGTTCAGACTATGGTAGATAAAGGATTTTTAAAGCAGGTAAACAGTGATATGCTTCTAATCAGTGGCACCATTGAAGATTTATTGGAAAAAATGAGGAATTATCAGGCTCCTACGGTTGGAAAGTGGATTTCTAAGGAAGAGATTTAATAAGAAAAAGAGGTATTCATGAATATCTTTTTTTTATTGAAAAAAACCAAATAAAAGATTAATTTTATCCCAATATTCAGAACTATTTTAATTGATAAACAGTCCGCTGAATACCAGAAAAGACGTTCTGAAATACATCCGCAACATCACAATAATCTGATATATGAAAACAATTACAAATTTCTTTTGTCTGGCATTATTTCTCAGTTTCTTTTGGAGTTTTTCACAGAATCAAAATATTCTGCAGGATAAAAATACCATAAAAACAGACAATCCATTAAAATCAGAACTTGATCTGGAAATAGATCAATATGTAAAAAAATACTACGAAGACCCAAAAGCGGTAGGACTTTCTATTGGAATCACAATAAAAGGCAAAGATTATTACTACAATTATGGAGAGTTAGAATATGGAAAACAAGTGCTTCCCAATAATAAAACCATCTATGAAATAGGTTCCATTACCAAAACATTTACGGGAATTCTCACTGCCCAGGCCATTTTAGATAAAAAAATAAGAACAGATGATGATATCCGGAAATACCTTCCTGAGAAGTACCCTAATTTACAATATAATAATCATCCTATTAAAATAATACACCTGGCCAACCATACTTCAAGAATTACAAGAATTTTCCCTAATCTTTATGAAAGACAGGACTATATAGAACTTAATCCGTTTAGCAACTACTCTAAAAAAATGTTCTACGAAGGACTGAAAAATATGAAAATGGATACGCTGCCAGGCGTAAAATATACGTATTCTAATATGGCCGTGAATTTATTAGGATATATTCTTGAGGATGTCTATCATGAAAACTATTTTTCACTGGTCAGAAAATATATTCTAAAACCGCTGCAAATGAATAGTACAACTGTAAGCCTTGCGGACGCTGACAAAAATAATATTGCCAAAGCCCATAACAATAACAGAGAGGTAACACCCTATTGGGACTTCTCTGAATTGGTAGCCACGGGAGAATTAAGATCAAACACCAACGATATGATTAAATATATCAAAGCCAATATTGCCGAAAAACAATTGAATATTTCATTATCCCATAAGTATACATTTGAAGGAGAAGAAGGCTCTCTTGGGCTCAATTGGTTCTTTCACACCACTAAAAACGGAAATACAATGTATGAGCATACCGGTGGAACAGGTGGATCAAGAAGTTCTCTGGAATTCTTTCCGGGGCTTCAGTCAGGATTTATTATTTTAACCAATAATCTTGCTAACAGAAAAATCTTAGAAAAGGATCTGTCTGCGTTTGTTGAAAAAATATCTTCAAAATAAATAAAAACCCGTCCGAAAAACTCGGACGGGTTTTATATTAAGATTAAAAAATATTTTCTAAGGATAAGGAGCTATTTCTACTTCAAGCCCTTCCATGGCATCGGCAATATGCAGCTGACATCCTAATCTGCTGTTGTCTTTCACGTGGAAAGCTTCACCCAGCATAGCATCTTCTTCATCTCCCATTGGTTCCAGACCAGGATCATTAATTACATATACCTGGCATGAAGCGCACATCGCCATTCCTCCACATACCCCAATAGTACCTTCTTCTGCCAATTCATAGGAACGGATAATTTCCATTAAGTTCATGGACATATCCGTAGGAGCTACGACATCATGGGTTATCCCTTCTCTGTCGGTAATTTTAATATTAACATCTGACATAATTCTGCAAAATTAGTCAATTTTTTTCACAACTGCCTTCTCTGCTTCTTTACGGCTTCCGTCGAATCCGTCAACACCACTTACCGTTGTATATTTCAATACGAATTTTTTACCCGGATTTAATCTGTTGTAAACACTCTGACACATTAAAGTAGCCTCGTGGAAACCACAAAGAATTAATTTCAGTTTTCCAGGATAAGTGTTGATATCTCCAATTGCGTAGATACCATCAATATTTGTCTGATAATCTAAGGCATTATTTACAACGATTGCATTTTTCTCGATATTTAATCCCCAGTTTCCGATCTCCCCTAGTTTTGGAGTCAGTCCGAATAATGGAATAAAGTAATCTGTTTCAATATCGTAAGCTTCCTCACCGTCAACCTGTACCGTAATTGCTTCTACTTTTCCATCACCTTTAATAGCTGTAACTTCAGCCGGAGTGATTAGTTTAATTTTTCCCTGATTCTTAAGATCCTGAACTTTTTCTACAGAATCCAAAGCTCCTCTGAACTCATTTCTTCTGTGAATCAATGTAACTTCGCTTGCAACATTTGACAGAAAAACACTCCAGTCAAGAGCAGAATCACCACCTCCGGCAATCACTACTTTTTTATTTCTGAAATGCTCAGGCTCTTTCACAAAGTACTCAAGCCCTTTTTCTTCATAATCTGCAATATTATCCATCGTAGGTTTTCTTGGTTCAAAAGTACCCAAACCACCGGCAATGGCAATCGCTTTACATCTGTGAACAGTTCCTTTGTTGGTAATTACTTCAAACCATTCATCATCCACTTTGGTATAAGAAACAGCTGTTTCTCCCAAAGTAAATCCAGGCTGAAACTGCTTGATCTGTTCCATCAAATTATCCACCAACTCTCCAGCATTCACTGAAGGATAACCAGGAATATCGAAGATAGGTTTTTTAGGATAAAGTTCCGCCAACTGCCCTCCCGGCTGTGGAAGTGCATCAATAATATGGCACTTCATTTTTAACAAACCAGCTTCAAAAACTGCAAAAAGTCCTGTAGGTCCCGCACCTATGATCAATATATCTGTGGTTATCATAATATTTAAGATAATTTAATTATACATGTAACTGCAAATTTACTAATTTTAATGCGAAGCATATTTAATTGATTCTAAATAAAAACCTGAGATTTGTCAAATATCTATTAATTAAGTTTTTAAATTTGGCAGTGTTTTTGTAAATGTCTTGTTATGAAGAAAATTTTAGTCCTTTTTGCAGTAATTATATTCTTTTTAGGCTCAGCCCAGATTGATAACATCGCAGACGGCGAATCCATCACTCTCAGGATCCATTATGGCTTCCTGAATGCAGGAACAGCCAACCTTACTACAAAACAGACCAATTATAAAGGAGTTCCTCACCTGTATGTAAAAGGTACAGGGCAGACTACGGGTGCCGTAAAAGCATTCTTCAAAGTGGAAGATTTATATGAAAGTTTCATCAATACCCAAACAGGATTACCAAGTTTCTATGTACGAAATGTACGTGAGGGCAGCTACCGCCAGCATTTTGAAACGGTTTTTAATCACGATAACAACACTTTAATATTAACTGATAAAAAAACTCCGGCCAATGGTTCTAAGGTTTTAAAATCAGTAAAAGGAGTTCAGGATATGCTTTCCTGTTTTTATTATTTAAGAAGTAAAAGCCCGGATGAACTGAAGGTGGGAACAATCATCAATATGAATGTATGGATTGATGATGAGATGTTTCCTTTCCAGCTAAAAGTAACAGGAACAGAAAATTTAAAGACAAAATTCGGAACCATCAACTGTTTAAAGATTATTCCGTCTGTAAAAAGCGGAAGAGTATTCAAAGAAAAAGAAGGCGTAACCATGTGGGTTTCCAATGATGCCAACCACGTTCCTATGCTGTTGAAAGCAGAGCTTGCAGTAGGATCACTGAAAGCCAGCATTGATGATTACAAAAATGTAAAATATCCTTTAAAATTCAGCAAATAACAATAATAGACTTTTCTTAGCTAAAACTAAAAAGAGGCTATCTCCTATGTTTGTTTTTATCATCAAATGTAGAAGATAGCCTTTTTCTTTATGAACTTACATGCAATTCAAGTAATTTAATTATAATCAACCAGTTACATTAAAAAAAACTTGGTGATTTACTGAGAAAATTGTAATTTAAACATCATATATTACAACCATGGCAACCTGTAAAAATGTAACCAAAACATTGGACTTCGGATATCGCTTCACCAAAGTTTTTTTTATAATAGTATGCATAACAATACCATTCTCATTTTTTCAATCACAGGTCACAAAATTAGATTCTTATTTTTCTGCAAAAGCTAAACAAGGAGACTTTAACGGTGTTATTCTTGTTGCTGAAAAAAATAAAATACTATATCAAAAAGCTTTCGGTTTCGCAGATTTTGAAAACAGGCAGCCCAATACTATACATACACGTTTCCCGATAGGATCTATAACCAAATTGTTAACGGCAACAGCTGCTCTTCAGTTAGTAGATAAAGGACTTCTTGAACTTAACCAATCTGTAAAATTTTATCTGCATGAATTTCCTTATCCGGACATAACTTTAGCTCACCTTCTTTCACATACATCCGGATTACCTTCCTGGGATATTGTATTTGGAAAAGCAATTAAAGATCACCCTGATACTGTATTTAGTAATAAAGACATTTTAAAAGAATATTCAGAACAAAATATCAATTTGATTTTTAGTCCGGGTTCAGCACATGAATACAACAATGCAAATTCAGTATTTGTAGCCCTGCTTATTGAAAAAGTTACTGGTCAGACATATGAAGATTATATGAAGCAGTATATTTTTATACCTGCCGGAATGAAAAATACTTTTATTC
Organism: Chryseobacterium viscerum; assembly: GCF_025949665.1. Taxonomy (NCBI): domain Bacteria; kingdom Pseudomonadati; phylum Bacteroidota; class Flavobacteriia; order Flavobacteriales; family Weeksellaceae; genus Chryseobacterium; species Chryseobacterium viscerum. The sequence goes on from NZ_JAPDFT010000003.1 coordinate 107,424, forward strand.
CTACAACACCTTTTTTTAATTATCTGCCGGCAGAACGGAAAAATATAGCGAAATTATATATAAGCCATATGTATACCCCGTTAAAGGAAAATACAGAGACCATACAATCAAATAAGGACTACTGGAAAAAGTTTAATTTTAAAGGTTTCGGAGAAATCATTACAACTGCAGAGGATCTATTTCGGTTTAATACTTTATTAACAACAGGAAAAATTCTTAGCCCTATTGTTTTGAAGACAGCGCAAGAAGCGATACAGCTTAACAATGGAACGGTTCTGCCTAGAGGTATGGGATGGCAGGTTGAAAAGGATAATATTTTAGGTAAAATAGTTGGTCATGGTGGTGGACTTACAGGTTTATTGACCAGTTTTGTTTATCAGGTAGATACACAAAGATTAGCTATTATACTGGACAATACCCAACAGAACGCAGAAGATCTTAGTGTAGATGCATTGATGATTCTTGCGGGGCAGCCCTTAGCCCTTCCGGGAAAAGATTTAGCCCGGATTTATGGGCGTATTTTATTAGAAAAGGGAGCAATATCAGCCAAAAATGAACTGTATGTATTAAAAAGAAATACAACAGAATACTTTTTGTCCGAGCAACAGTTCAATAAACTTGGTTATGATTTTCTCAGGTCAGGAAAAATACCTCAGGCCCTCGAGACTTTTCGTATAAATACAGAACTATTTCCACAGAGCTATAATACATTCGATAGTTATGGTGAAGCTCTTCTTAAGAATAATCAGAGAGAAAAGGCATTAATAATGTATCAAAAATCGGTGGAATTAAATCCTGGTAATGAAAATGGAAAAAAGATAATTCAGGAGTTGATAAAGTAACAATCTATTGGGAGCTATTGTTTATTTCAATAGGGTTCGGAATATTTCAACAAAATTTCCCAGAAAATAAACACTGTCTATCCATTACATCATTTCATATTCTTACTATATACTGTTACCCTAACCACAGCACTTTCATTCTTAGAAGGTGTTATTGTGTTATTGAATTTTACGATAGAGGATGCCAAATCATAGACTAATTCAGCATCTAAAAAAATTAAAATGATATATAGCTGTAATAATTTTCAGTTTTGAATTGTCTTAATAATAGAAGCAGACAAAAGAGCTGCAGCATGTCAATACTTCATTTCGACAACAGTTGATCCGAAGTATAGACATAAGAAACAGACACGTGTAAATTTTTCAATAAGATCAGTTTTTAATTACGTTTTGTTTCTTAGGTCAGTAATTAAAAACAAAAAACCTCCGGAGCTCCGGAGGTTTGATTTTTTATAGTGTTTTGAACTGTTCCAGTGTTCTGATATCATTTTCAAAGAACATTCTGATGTCACTCATCTGGTAAAGAAGCATTGTAATTCTTTCAATTCCCATTCCGAATGCATATCCTGAATATTTCTCAGAATCAATATTCACATTTTTCAGTACGGCAGGGTCTACCATTCCACATCCCATAATTTCCAGCCATCCTGTTCCTTTTGTAATTCTGTAGTCTGTTTCAGAGTTTAATCCCCAATACACATCGATTTCAGCACTTGGCTCTGTGAACGGGAAGAATGAAGGTCTCATTCTGATCTTAGATTTTCCGAAAAGCTCAGTAGTAAAGAACTGGATTGTTTGTTTTAAGTCTGCAAAGCTTACATTCTCATCAATATACAATCCTTCAATCTGATGGAAGATACAGTGAGAACGTGAAGAGATTGCTTCATTTCTGAAAACTCTTCCCGGAGATAAAATTCTGATTGGCGGCTGGTTTTCTTCCATAAAACGAGTCTGTACGGAAGAAGTGTGTGTTCTCAAAAGAATATCAGGATTCTGCTCAATAAAGAATGTATCCTGCATATCTCTTGCCGGGTGATATTCCGGAAGATTAAGCGCCGTAAAGTTATGCCAGTCATCTTCAATCTCTGGTCCGTCTGCTACTGCAAAACCAATAGATTTGAAGATTTCAATAATTCTGTTTTTTACCAGGTTAATCGGGTGTCTTGAACCCAATTCCAATGGAAATGCAGGTCTTGTAAGATCTTCTTTTTCTACGACAATAGAAGATTCAGAAGAGTTTTTCAAATCTTCTAATTTCACAGCAACAGCCTGCTTCAAAGTATTGATCTTCTGTCCGAATTCTTTCTTTTGGTCGTTAGGGACTTCTTTAAATTTTTCAAAAAAATCATTAAGAACCCCTTTTTTACCGTTGTACTTGATTCGGAAGTTTTCGATATCTTCCTTAGAGGTAGCATTGAAGCCATTTACTTCGACCAGTAATTCTTCTATCTTTTCTATCATTGTTTTACCCTTTCAAAATGTTTTGCAAAAATACGATTTTAAGTTGAATAATAAGTCCGTCAAAAAAAAATCTGCCTCTTTTTCGGGAGGCAGACTTCAATCACTTATTTCACTTAAATAAAAAAATTATTTCTTTTCTAAAGCTTTAACGCTGATCTGAAGAGTCACCTCATCTTTAATCACACCGTTTTCAGCAGGAGCCTGGAATTTTACACCAAACTCTTCTCTCTTGATATCTTTCGGTTCAGTAGCTACACTTACTACTCCATCTTTCACAGAAACATTAGCTTTAAACTGAACGGTTTTTGTAATTCCTTTAATCGTTAAATTACCATCCAAAAGAGTATTGTAATCACCTTCTGTGGCCGGAGTAACTTTTGTAATCTCATAAGAAGCTGTTGGAAATTTTTCAACTTCAAAGAAATCACCGCTCTTCAGGTGGCCATTTAATTTTCCTAAATCTTCCGGACTGTCTTTCAAATCCACAGAAGTTAAAGAGTTCATATCAGCAACGAATTTTCCGCTTTCCAGTTTTCCGTCTTTCACCGTTACATCTCCACTTTCAAACCTGATGGTTCCAAAATGGCTCGTATTTTCAGATTTAAATACTTTGTATCCCTTCCATTCAACTTTACTGTTTAGCGTATCCAAAGTGAACTGGCTACCTTCTTTAGTAGTCGTCACCTCATTACTCTCACTGGTAAGTGGTTTATCTTTTTTACAAGAAACCATTACAGCAGCAACGAATAAAGCAGGAATCGCTATCGAAAACAGTTTTTTTCTCATTTTTGATTTATTTTTATTAGTTCCGCTAATATAATAAAAAAAATTATGTTTTCATAAAAACCTTACATTTGTAATATGCTATTAGAAATAAACAATTTATTTTTCTCTCACAACAAAGAAAATCCCCTGTTTCAGAACCTTAATCTAAGGTTTGAAGAAAACAGAATCATAGCTCTTGCGGGAGAAAGCGGATGCGGAAAATCCACTCTTCTCAGCCTTATTTATGGTCTTCTTGATTGGGAAGGCGGAGAAATTATTTTTAACGGAACAAAGCTTTTGGGACCTAAAGGAAATCTTGTTCCCGGAGAGCCGGAAATGAAATTCGTAGCACAGAATTTTGATCTTATGCCTTACGCTACGGTTGCCGAAAATGTAGGGAAATTTATTTCTAATATCAATTTAAAACAAAAAAAAGAAACCGTAACGGAACTACTGGAAGTGGTAGGTCTTCAGGAATTTGCCCATGTACTTCCCAAATATTTAAGTGGCGGACAACAGCAGAGAGTGGCTATTGCCAGAGCATTGTCTGTGCTTCCAAAGCTCTTGATTTTAGACGAACCATTCAGTAATCTGGATTTTCCGAGAAAAATTGAGCTTAGAGAAAGACTTTTCAGATATGTAAAGCAGCATGGAGTTTCTTTAATCATCTCTACTCACGAACTTCAGGATATTATGCCATGGCTGGATCAGATTGTTATTCTTCAGGACGGAAGACTGATTCAGAATGACAGTCCGGAAGAAACCTACAGACACCCTTACAACTCTTATGTTGCGAAATTATTCGGAGAAGTGAATATTTTCAGTGAAACCGAAGCCGAAGATTTCCAGCTTCCCAAATTCTCTTATTATCCTAAAGAAATCAAAATCACAGAAACCGGTATCGAAGCCGAAGTTCTTGAAAGCAGATTTGCAGGAAATTATTATTGGAATAAGCTAAGAACAAAGGAAAAAGAACTTGTAATTTATACGGATGAGAGAATATCCGGATCCATAAATATTTCATTTATTTAAAGGCAAAAATGTAAGACTATTATTAGAGATAAAACACTTTCCTCTTCTTTATGCTTTGCATAACTCATACATTTACTTACACTTATCTACAAAAAAAATACAAACATAAGAATCTGTTATTCAAACTTTTTCTTACATTTGTACCTTAAAAGCTTAAGGAAATTTTTGGTTATTTCTCTTTCTGCCTTCCAGACGGACATTAGCAATCTAGCAATTAAGTCTTAGAAAGATTACACTGTCCAATTTTTTCCTTTTCTTATTTTCAGGGCATAAGAAAACAGCATTTTCTTACGCTTTCTTTACAAACTCTGATTTAAGAGCCATTGCCCCGAAACCATCAATTTTGCAGTCAATATTGTGATCACTTCCTGGTCTAAGACGGATATTCTTCACTTTGGTTCCAGCTTTCACCGGTTTTGGTGCTCCTTTTACGGGAAGATCTTTTACTACAACTACAGAATCTCCATCCTGAAGTTCATTTCCGTTTGAATCCAATATTTTTCCTTCATTGGCCGCTTCAGAAGCCGCTTCTGCAGGATCCCATTCGTAGAAACACTGGGAACATACCATCATATTATCGCTTGGGTAAGTAAATTCCGAGCTGCATTTAGGGCAAAGTACTGTATCACTCATATTTTTATTTTTTGCAAAGGTAGAGCTTTTTGGAGGTTGAAGTCAAGAGATAAAGATCAGTATAGTAGATGATAAGCATATATTGATTTTACACAACCTTGTGAATTAATACAAATTAAATAAACTTGCCGCAAAGAAAATAAAGTATAATAATGAACAGTGTATATTTTGTCAGCAAATATTTTTCATTAAGCAAAAACATAGGTTTATTCGTCTTAAAGGGAAAGGCTGTTGTCAACAAATAAAAAATATAAATATTCGGAAAATCTCTACAAATTCAACATTAAAATTCATTTCTACCATTTAAAAAATTAATAAACAGATTGACCATTCACTGCTGAATCTCAAATTGTCAATAGTCAATTTTTACTTTGCAAAGTGAATCGTGGATGCGCAAACTTCCATTAGAAAACTGATCTCTACAATATATAATTACTCATAACCTCTCAACCGGAAACCCGAACCCAAAAATTCACAAGCGAAGCGGATTCACCATTCACTATTCACCATCCACGAACCCCTTCACCTCTCCTATTCTCAAACTCTCCCACCCAAATCCTCAACTCTCAATTAAAAGTCGTATTTTTGCAGATTCAAACAGCGAAGCAAACTTATGGAACTTATTCACAGAAACTTGGCAATCGGAATTCACGATGCCTTACAGGAGACATTTTTTGAGAAAAACAAATATGCAGATAAAGTTATTGAAAGACTTTTGAAAGCAAACAGAAAATGGGGAAGCCAGGACAGAGCCGTTGTTTCTGAAATTTTTTACAATATCATCCGTTGGAAAAAACGCCTTGAATACTATATGGGTGAAGGGGTGAAACCCAACAATATCTACAAACTGATCATTGCATATTTACTTTGGAGTAAAACCAATTATAAAAAATTTGAAGAATTTGACGGAATCAAAATTGCCGACATTCTTACCAAGCTTAAAAAGAATACAGTTCCTACAAAAGCAATAGAACATTCTATCCCTGAATGGCTTGCTGAAACACTTGAAAAAGAACTTGGAGCCAAATGGGAAAGAGAAATGACTGCTTTGAATGAGCAGGCACCTACCGTTTTAAGAGCAAATTCTTTAAGAACAACAACAAGGGAACTTATTTCTGACCTTTCTGATGAGGGTGTTGTTGCTTTCCCTATTAAAAATTATCCTGATGCTGTTCAATTAGAAGAGAAGAAAAACGTTTTTCTTACAACAGCTTTTAAAGAAGGATTATTTGAAGTTCAGGATGCTTCTTCTCAAAAGATCGGTTATTTCCTTGATGTACAGGAAGGACAAAGAGTAGTAGATGCGTGTGCAGGTGCAGGAGGAAAAACACTTCACTTAGCAGCGTTAATGAAAAACAAAGGTCAGATTGTTGCCCTGGATATTTTCGAGTGGAAACTTGCTGAATTGAAGCGTCGCGCCAAAAGAGCTGGAGCTCATAATATTGAAACCCGTATGATTGCTGACAATAAAGTAATCAAACGTCTTCATGAAAAGGCTGACAGACTTCTGATTGATGCACCATGTTCAGGTCTTGGAGTTTTGAAAAGAAACCCAGACAGTAAGTGGAAAATTGATCAGGACTTTATTGACAGAATTAAAAAGGAACAACAGCAAATCCTTCAGGACTATTCTAAAATGCTTAAAAAAGGAGGAAAAATGGTATACGCTACCTGTTCTATCCTTCCTTCTGAAAACAATCTGCAGGTAGATGAATTCATCAAAAATAATCCTGGATTCAGAATGATTAAAGATGAAAAAGTAATGCCTAGCGAAGGCTATGACGGATTCTATATGGCTTTGATTGAGAGAGTTTCTTAATCTAAATCCAACGACAATACATTAAACTACTCTATTTTCTGGAGTAGTTTTTTTGTTCACAATATTTCTAAAAAAAATGTAACATTTTTTGTAACATTTAAAGCATATTGTCTACTAACTGTATAGATTAAACCGTTTTGATGCTGTGGAAACTTTAGAATAACTTTGCAGCAAACTCATTTTATTTATGCACACAAGAATTGTTTTCAATTTTCTCGCTGTTTTTTTATACTGTCTGTTTTCTGCACAGACCTATGAAATTCAATATACCAGTTCATATAACGGAAAAACTACTGCTGATCAACCCTCCACCATTATTTGGGTTAATGAGAAAGAAAATTACATTCTCAACAGTACTATCAAAGAGCAAAAAAGCAGCTTCCCTTATGAAATCACTAAGGTAGAAAAGCCTTCAAATACAATTATTTCATATGCTTTTTTAAAACCTGAATCCATTATTTCAACATCGGATGCTGAGTCTGTAGGGAAACAGGATTTTGAACTTACCAATGAAACCAAAAAGATTTTAGGATATAACTGTAAAAAAGCAGTTACCAAGGTCAATTCAAACACCATTGAAGTCTGGTACACTAATGATTTGAAGCTAAAAGGCGGGCCTTCTGTTTTAGGACAGAATTTAGGATTGGTTCTGGAAGTCGAAAGAAATAAAAATTCCTTAATTACGGCCGGTTCGATCAAAAAAATTAAGAATACGGGAATTGAAAATATTCTAAAAGGAAACATACAGACAACAGATCAGTTGGGGTATAAAGATTTGCTTTGGAAAAGCAGATTTACTACGCTGAATATTTTTGAAAATGAAACCATTAATTTCTCTGATGCCTCAAAATCTGATGACCAGATAAAAAGATATGCCAACGGAACCATCATTCTTAAAAAAGTAAAATTCCCTGCGATTACAGAAGGAGAAAATATTTTTGTAGAACTGAAACAACAGTCGAACGGAGATGCCTATGACAGAACCGGAACTGTATTTTTCATTCCTCAGGATAAAGAAAAATCTTTTTTTGATGGATTGGAAAAAGGAGCCAAGACACTTCCTGTCTACGAAAATGGAAACGGAAAGCAATATTACGGAGTAACAACCACAGACAGTTATAGCCCTGCCATGGAAATGATGAGATTCTTTACCGCTTTTGGAATCCAGAAGTTTAATCATATTCAGCTTAAAGGAAAAAACTGGCAGACCATCAGCCCTTACCGACAAGATATCACAGAGCTAAAACCTGCATTATCAGGAAAAGAACTTTGGGTGGGTACATTTATTGGCAACTATGACAAAGGAGGACATAAAGTGAGTCTTGACATCACCATTCACAAAAGTGACCAGACAGTTAATAAAAACAATACAGCGATACCCTTATTCAATACTTTAAACATTATGGAAATGGCCGGACAGGACTACTCTACGATGTTCAATCAGGATAAAGGGCTTCTCGTTAATTTCACTTTAAATAAAGATTTAAAAAACGCTCAGCTAAGATATACCACTACCGGACACGGAGGTTGGGAAAATGGGGATGAATTTGTTCCTAAAGCCAATTCTATTTTTGTTGATGGAAATCTGATATTTTCATTCACCCCATGGAGAACAGACTGCGGTTCATACCGTTTGTACAATCCGGCTTCAGGAAATTTCCAGGACGGACTTTCTTCATCAGATCTCAGCAGATCAAACTGGTGCCCGGGAACGGTTACCAATCCTAACTTCATTCCTCTTGGAGACTTGAAAGCAGGAAAACATACAGTTCAGATAAAAATTCCTCAGGGAGCTTCCGAAGGCACAAGTTTCAGCTCATGGAATGTTTCGGGAACGTTACTTGGGGTACAATAAAAACAAAACCTTCTTGCATGAGAATTGCAAGAAGGTAAAAACACAAATGATGAAAAAAAATTATTTCGAGCCACAAAGTAAGGGTTAAAATTCATATAATTAATTACCATAGATTAATAAATATGTCATTTTTATTTTGTATGGAAAAACCATCAATTTTGGCTCAACGAAAAAAATTAATCAAAAACATGTTAATTTCAAGAAATAGTTAAAAATTTTAACTTTAAAATATTAATTGATTAAAAATTTTCGTTTTTAAATATTTTTCATTGTTATTTATAAACATCCCTTCTACTTTTGTTCCATAAATAATAAAAATCATGTGTGGAATTGTATGTTTATTTGATGCCCAACAGAAAACTGAAGTATTAAGACCTCAGGTTTTGGAAATGTCAAAAAAAATCCGTCACAGAGGACCGGATTGGAGTGGAGTTTTTCAGGACGAAAAAGTAATTTTTTCTCATGAAAGACTTGCCATTGTAGATCCTACTTCTGGAAAACAACCTTTATTTACAAAAGACGGAAAAGTAGTATTAGCTGTGAACGGTGAAATCTACAACCATAGAGAATTAAAAGAAGAATTTCCTGATTATGAGTTTCAGACTCAATCTGACTGCGAGGTAATCCTTGCACTTTACAGAAAGTACGGAAAAGATTTCGTTGAAAAACTGAACGGGATTTTCGCATTCGCATTATATGATACTGAAAACGACATCTACCTTATTGCCCGTGATCATATGGGAATCTGCCCTCTTTATCAAGGTTGGGATAAAAACGGAAACTATTATGTAGCTTCCGAATTGAAAGCCCTTGAAGGAGTATGTAAAAAAATCGAAACATTCTTACCGGGACATTTCGTTTACAGTCCGGACGGCGCTGAGCTTCAGCAATGGTATACAAGAGACTGGGACAGCTATGATCATGTGAAAGAAAACGAAACAGACATTGCAAAATTAAGAAAAGGTCTTGAGGATGCTGTTCACAGACAACTGATGAGTGATGTTCCTTATGGTGTACTTCTTTCCGGAGGTTTGGATTCATCAGTGATTTCAGCGATCACCGCAAAATTTGCCCGCCAGAGAATTGAAAGTGGTGATACACAGGAAGCCTGGTATCCAAGACTTCACAGTTTTGCTGTAGGACTTGTAGGTTCACCAGACCTGGCTGCTGCTCAAACAGCTGCAAAACACATCGGATCTGTTCACCATGAAGTTAACTTTACCGTTCAGGAAGGGCTGGATGCTGTACGTGATGTAATTTACCATCTGGAAACCTATGACGTAACAACAATCAGGGCGTCCACCCCGATGTATCTTCTTGCAAGAGTAATCAAGTCTATGGGGATAAAAATGGTACTTTCAGGAGAAGGTTCTGATGAATTATTCGGAGGTTATTTATATTTCCATAAAGCTCCGAACGCAAAAGAATTTCATGATGAAACAGTAAGAAAGTTAGGGAAACTTCATCTTTACGATTGCTTAAGAGCTAACAAAGCGCTAATGAGCTGGGGAATTGAAGGCAGAGTGCCTTTCCTTGACAAAGAATTTATGGATATTGCCATGACTCTTAACCCAAAAGATAAAATGATCAATACAGCTGAAGGGAAAATTGAAAAATGGGTATTGAGAAAAGCTTTTGAGGACCTACTTCCTGATTCTATTGTCTGGAGACAGAAAGAACAGTTCTCAGATGGTGTGGGATATTCATGGATCGATACTTTAAAAGAAGTTGCTGAAAAAGAAGTAACGGATGAAATGATGGCTAACGCAAGATTCAGATTCCCTTTGAATACTCCTCAAAATAAGGAAGAATACCGATACAGAACTATTTTTGAAGAACATTTCCCAAGCGAAACAGCTGCGGCTACAGTACCATCTGTTCCATCTGTAGCATGCTCCACACCTATTGCTTTAGAATGGGATGAAGCATTCAAAAAAATGAATGATCCGAGCGGAAGAGCTGTGAAGGTACATGAGACTTCGTATTAGAGGGGTTGATTAGTGAATAGTCAATGGTCAATCCGCTGCGCTTGTGAATTTGTGGCGTGATTCGGGTTGCGAGATTCGAGATTAAGAACACTCAATACGGAGGTATTTCTAATCTGCGGTTAATCATTCACCATTCACTTTGCGAAGCAAAAATTGACTATTGACCATCTAGAATCGTCAATCCGCTATGCTTAATGTGTTACATGGTTCGCGGTCCGAGGTTACAAGCAATCAATAACAGATACGTTTTCTAACCGATAGCATGTCATTCACCATTCACTTTGCGAAGCAAAAATTGACTATTGATATTTAATTTCATCGCTTGAAACACCTAACTTCCTCAGTTATAATTTATCAATCCTGTAGCAATACAGGATTTTCTTTTGAATTAACAATAACAATATGGCATAATTTAACTGACAATCCAAAATAATATCTAATAAATAATTATATTTGGAAAACGAAAATATCAATTATAAAAAAATGAGAAGAAACCTTACTGTTTTATTTGCCTTATTAGCCATAAGTTTTGCTTTTGGACAAGGAAAATATGGCAAATATCTGAATTCAAAGAAGCTTGCTTTGGCTTATAAGAGTGTGAAAGATCAAGATAAAGATGATTACTACCAACAATTCTACTGGCTTGTAAAAGCAGAGCAGCTAAAAACGTATCCTCACCTTAAAGATATAAAACCAGTTGTTTTATATGAATTTGTAAAATATGTAAACCCTCAGAATCCAACAAAGAAATTGGATGACAGAGGCAAAGAACTTAGAGCAACTGCAGAATTATCTTTGAATCAGTATTTTAAAAATAAGAAATTTGAAAACAATTCTGTTCTAATGTATAACCTTGAAACCTATGTGGATCCTTCAAAAGGCCAGTACTACACAAAGGTTGATCCAGAGAAAATCAAGGAACTTGTACCGAAAGAATTATTTGCCTTCAACTCTTTCAACAGAAATATGGGAGAAGAAAAGACTTACTACCTTTGGATTGATAAGAAAAAAGATGATTTGAATATTGTAGATATCATTCCTAGCGAAAAAGAAGACAAAGCTTTCTACGCAAGGCTGAAACAATATCTTCCAAGCTACAAGTTTTCAAAATATGTTCCTAGTGTAAAAAAAGGAAACAAATCTGATAAGACAGATATCGAATATTATTACATTATGCCATTTGAGCAGAACACTGATAACATCGAATACAAAACAAAGGATTTCAAAACTTTCACTTTAAGCCAGTATAGAAAAGCCGGTGATGAATGGAAAGGAGTAGAAAAACCTAGAAAATAAATCAAAAAGTCCTGTGAAATCTCACAGGACTTTTTTAATTTTATATGGATTTCTTTATCTAAAGATTAAACTGCTTAAAGCAAGCAGGTTCTTCAAATAAAATAAGTCTGGACGTTTTTTAAAGGTTCAGCCTATACGAAATGACAGAAGCAAGCACACCACAGACATCCATAAAGAAAATATTACCTCTGATTCTGGCTACCGCTATTTTTATGCAGATGCTGGATTCAACCATTCTGAATACTTCCCTGCCTTCTATTGCAAAAGATCTGCACGAATCTCCGCTTAACATGCAGAACGCCATTATCAGTTATGTTCTTACATTAGCTGTTTTCATGCCTGCCAGTGGATTTTTGGCAGACCGGTTCGGAACCAAAAAAGTATTTATTTTCTCGTTGGTATTATTCAGCTTAGGTTCATTATTTTGCTCCCTGTCTCAAAATCTCACTCATTTGGTTATTTCAAGGGTTATCCAGGGAGTTGGAGGAAGTTTAATGACTCCTGTAGGAAAGCTGGCACTCATCAAAACATTTGATAAAAGTGAACTGCTCAAAGCGATGAACTTTGCCATTATTCCGGCACTTATTGGTCCTGTACTGGGGCCTTTAGTCGGTGGTTATATGGTAGATTATCTTTCATGGCACTGGATATTTCTGATCAACATCCCAATTGGAATTTTAGGAATTCTTTTAGGATTAAAATTCATGCCCAATTATAAATCTGATGATGTTGATTTTGATTTAAAAGGCTTTTTAATTTTTGCAGCTGCCTCTCTCCTGCTTTCCGTTTCACTGGAACTTTTTGGAGATATGCAGAATATCACTCCTGTTTTACTTGTATTTATTATGGGCTTTCTGTTCCTGTACTATTATTACAAACATGCAAAAAGAGGAGGAAATCCGATCTTCCCGTTAAACCTTTTTCAGGTAAGAACTTTCCGGGTTGGTATTGTGGGAAATCTGGCCACCAGATTAGGGATAAGCTCTGTTCCGCTATTACTTCCCCTGATGATTCAGATTGCATACAAACAATCTGCAGTAACTTCAGGCTGGATCATTGCTCCCATGGCTTTAACAGCTATCTTCGGAAAATCTTCTGTGATTAAAATTCTGGATAAATATGGCTATCGCCAGACTTTGATGATCAATACATTCATCATCGGAACACTCATATGCCTGCTCGCCATACCTGATATACACACCTCACTATATTGGTTTATTCCCATTATCGCGGTATTAGGCTTTTTCAACTCTATACAGTTCACCTCTATGAACACTATTTCTATTGCTGATCTCCGGAATTTCCAGACCAGCAGCGGAAACTCTTTAATTTCTGTGAATCAACAGCTGGCTATCGGTTTCGGAATTGCTTTCGGATTGATTGTTTTAAAGTTGTTTGAAAATACAGATCTTATTAATGGCGAAATCCACAATGCTTTTCGACTTACATTTCTCTCGGTAGGAATATTAACAATTTTATCAGGATTTGTTTTCAGAAGACTGCACATTTCGGATGGAAAAAATATGAAATCCAAGGAAGATTAAAGAATAAAGCTTAAAAGGGTCAATTTATAGTTTCGCTCTTTACATTTTGCCATTCTACCCTTCCTACGAACTTAACACAGATCAATGCTTTTCGCATATAACTATGGTAATTTTGTTTACATAATCAACAATGTGATGGCAACTAAAAAAATAGAAATCGTAGTATCTCCAAGACCTGCACACTTTGTAGGCGATGGATTCAGGGTTCACAATTTCATTCCGGGAGTACCTGGATTGGATATGAAAAGAATGGACCCGTTTATTATGCTGGATTACAATTCAAAATTTCATTTCAATGGTTCCGACAGGCCAAGAGGTGTGGGAGTTCATCCACACAGAGGTTTTGAAACAGTAACGATAGCATATAGCGGAAAAGTAGAACACCATGACAGCGCTGGTGGCGGCGGTGTTATAGGAGAAGGTGACGTTCAGTGGATGACTGCTGCAAAAGGAGTTCTTCATAAGGAATACCATGAAACGGCATGGGCAAAAGAAGGAGGAATTTTTCAGATGGTTCAGCTTTGGGTGAATCTTCCGGCAAAAGACAAGATGAGCTGCCCGAAATACCAGGCTATTGAAAACTCTACAATGGAAAGAGTAGATTTAGGTGAAAATGGTTTTGTGGAAGTAATTGCCGGCGAATATGATGGACATAAAGGTCCTGCAAGTACTTTTACTCCGGTTCATATGATGAATGCCAAACTTAAAGCAGGTGGAAAGGCTGATTTTAATTTTCCGGCTCATTTCAATACCGCAGCTTTGGTTATTGAAGGAAGCATCATCGTCAATGGTGAAGAAACAGTGAAAACTGATCATCTTGCATTATTTAAAAACGAAGGTGAAACTTTTACTATTGAAGCAAAAGAAGATACTGTTGTTTTAATCATCAGTGGTGAACCAATCAATGAACCGATCTATCCCCACGGCCCTTTTGTAATGAATTCCAGAGAAGAGATTATGCAGGCTTTTGAGGATTTTAACACCGGAAAGTTCGGGTACCTTGAAGATTAAAAGAATTAAATTTATCGTAATCTTTAATTATTCCTTTTTTATTAACTTTATATGATGGCAAACAAACCTTACAGGTTTCAGAAACCTGTAAGGTTTAACTATTATAATGAATATGCTCTGTTTATTCCATTTGGAAAACAGACACCTCTAATGCAAAAAAATTATGAAACCAGAATTTGAAAATATACCTCTCGTAAAAGCAGAAAAAAGATTTGAAATAGAGTTCAACGGACATTATGCATTCATAGATTACCGTGAAACAATGCATCAGATTGCTTTGGTACACACTGAAGCAGAACCTGAACTGGCAGGAACAGGTGCAGCAGCAGCTGTAGTAGAGAAAACCCTGAATTATATTGAAGAAAGCGGAAAAAAGCTTCTTCCATTCTGTCCTTATGTTTTTGCTTTCATAAAGAAGCACCCTGAATGGAAACGTATCGTAGATGAGAAATTTGAAGGATATGACAAACTTTAAACCTTCAGCAGAACCACTCAGTTTATTTAAATAACATTTTAAAAAGTATCACATCATCATGTCAAATATTGGACTTATCATTGAAGAAAAAGCAGCAGATATCGGAAATTTCCTGGTAGGAAGACTTCTTCCTTTCCGTGAGAAAAGAGCAGTTGGCCCCTTCGTTTTTATTGATCATATGGGACCTTCAGAATTGAAGGATTATCAGAACCTTGATGTTCCGCCACATCCGCATATTGGCTTATCCACATTAACGTATCTGCTGGAAGGTTCTATTTTCCACAGAGACAGTATTGGAAGTGCTCTTGAGATAAAACCAGGTGCTGTCAACTGGATGAGTGCCGGAAAAGGAGTTGTACATTCAGAAAGAACGCCTGAATATTTAAGACACACAGATAAAAGACTTCACGGATTCCAGATCTGGGTAGGACTTCCGAAGCACCTAGAACAGTCTGAACCTACGTTTCATCATATCGAAGAAGATGAGATTCCGGTTTGGGAAGAAGATGGTATTCAGTATAAATTAATTGCCGGTGAAGCATTTGGCAGAACATCTCCGGTTCCTGTACACAGCAAGTTATTTTTTATCGAAATAAAAACAAAAGAAGCTAAGAAAATAAGCATAGGGAAAGATCTTTATGGAGAAGCAGCAATGTATGTTCTGGACGGAACAGTTACCACAGAAGGAAATTCCTATGGTTCAAAACAGCTGATGATTGCTAAAGACACCAAACTTTGCGAATTCGATATGAGCGAAAACGGAACAGTTTATCTTTTTGGTGGTGAGCCATTCGATGAGGAGCGTTTTATATTCTGGAATTTCGTTAACTCTGATAAAGAATTACTGGATCAGGCAAAAGTAAACTGGAATGACCAGAATCACGAAGCATTTCCTTTGGTCCCGGGAGATGAAAATGAATATGTTCCGCTTCCTAAGGCTATTTTAAACAGAAAATAATTTCAGTTCAGAGTATCAACCATGAAAATATTAGCATTTGCCGGAAGTACATCTTCCACTTCTATCAACAGGGAACTGGTAAAATTTGTTCTGAAAGATTTTCAGGACGAGGAAATCAATCTGATTGACCTCAACGATTTTACCATGCCTGTATTCTCTGTAGATCTTGAAAAGAAAGGTTTTCCGGATGAAGCCCATCATTTTTTAAAAGTTATTGAAGAATGTGATGTGATCATCTGCTCTCTTGCGGAGCACAACCGTTCTTACAGTTCAGCGTTTAAAAATGTTTTTGACTGGTCTTCAAGGATCAATGTAAAAGTGTTTCAGAATAAGCCGATGCTTTTGATGAGCACCTCTCCGGGAGGCTATGGCGGAGGCAATGTAATGAATACGGCAAAAACATTTTTCCCACAGTTTGCAGCAGATATCAAAGATACTTTTTCACTGCCGAAGTTTTATGAAAATTTTGACATGGAAAGCGGAGTCATCAATCCGGATATGCTGAATGATCTGAAGGGTAAAATACAAAACTTTAAAAATCAGGTTAAAGCGAATGACTAAAGGAAGATTAGAGGCATTCAGTGATGGTGTCCTTGCTATTATTATCACCATTATGGTACTGGAATTGAAAGTACCAGAAGGAAATAGCTGGGCCAGCCTCAAACCTCTCCTTCCTAAGTTTCTGGCTTATATTTTCAGTTTTATTTATGTAGGAATCTACTGGAACAACCATCATCATTTGTTTCAGACGGTAAAAAAAGTAAATGGCAGTATTCTTTGGGCCAATCTTCATCTGCTGTTCTGGCTTTCTCTGATGCCTGTTGCTACGGAATGGATCGGAACAACCGGTTTTGCTAAAAATCCTGTTGCAGTGTATGGTATCGGGCTCATTATGGCAGCAATTGCTTATACCATTCTGGAGCATGTCATTATCCGGTGCGAGGGTGAAGATTCAAAGCTGAAAGAAGCTATTCATTCAAAATATAAAGAATATATCTCTATTGTATTTTATGTCCTGGGAATCGCTACTTCATTTTTTTATCCTTATATTGCCATAGGTTTTTATTATATCGTGGCTCTCATATGGCTGATTCCGGACAGAAGAATCGAAAAATCATTAAAAGAAAATTGATATGGAAACACACGAATATCCCAACGGTAATATCACCGTCATCTGGCAGCCTCAAAAGTGTATCCACTCGGCTGTATGTGTAAAATTGCTTCCCAAAGTCTACAATCCTAAAGAAAGACCTTGGATAAAAGCAGAGAATGCAAGCCCGGAAGAACTCAGAACACAGATAGACCAATGCCCTTCAGGTGCATTAAGTTATAAATTCAATACAGAAAAATAATGGCGGTAACGGTAAAAGCAAGTTTAGGAAAAATAAAATATTATACAGAAGTAACAGCCGGCGAAAATAAAATCATTACGGATGAACCGATTGATAAAGGCGGACAAAACAAAGGTCTTAATCCAATGGAAATTCTGGCTACGTCACTGGCAAGCTGTACAGCAGCTACCTTGAGAATGTATATTGAAAGAAAGGAATGGGATGTAGAAAACATCAATGTAGAAGTAGAGCTTGAAAATTTCCCATTAACAAAAAGAGCGGTTTTCAAAAGAGATATCAGCTTTGACGGAATTCTGGATGATGAGCAGCTGAAAAGACTGCACACCATTGCTGATGCATGCCCAGTTCATAAAATATTAACCAACGACATAGAAATACTAACTAAATTCTCATAACATGATCGAAGTAAAACAAAACAACGACGAGAAACACGGAAGTTTTGAAGCTTTCATAGATGGAAAACGCGCAGGAATGATGACGTATACCTGGGCCGGAGAAGAAAGATTTATTATAGACCACACCGAGGTGGAAGAAGCTTACAACGGAAAAGGTGTAGGCAAGGAAATGCTTCTGGCAGCAGTAGATTTTGCCAGAAAAAATGATAAGAAGATTATTCCCCTCTGCCCTTTTGCTAAGGCAAGTTTCCAGAAAAGTGAGGAACTTCAGGATGTTTTAGTGAATTAGTCACTGTATTCTAACCTTACCATACAACCCTTCCAGAAAAATTTCTGGAAGGGTTTTTATTTTTATACAAAATACAGACTGTAAAGCAAATTTATAATCATACTTTGTTTTGAAACCAACAGTATTTTAAATTCATGATTCACGACTGATCTTTTTTATATATTTGCTAAAATTTAAAAATCAAGCATGAATTCAGGAACTATCCTTTTGCTATTTGTTTTCATCTATTTTATCGGCCTTTTGGTGATTTCTTATTTCACCAGCCGAAATTCTGATAACCAGTCATTTTTTATCGGTAACAAAAAGAGTAAATGGTGGCTCGTTGCATTCGGGATGATAGGAACCAGCTTAAGCGGGGTTACTTTTATTTCTGTTCCGGGAACGGTAGGAAAAATGACCGGCTCCGAATATATCTACGGAGGTTTTGAGTACTATATGATGGTAATCGGTTTTTTCATCGGATATTTTATTGTGGCAGCAATATTGCTCCCGCTTTATTATAAGATGAATCTGACGTCTATTTATACCTATCTGGGAAAAAGATTCAATGTAGAAGCTCACAAAATAGGTTCTATCTTTTTTATTATTTCAAGAGCGATTGGTGCTACGGCAAGATTATATCTGGTAGTTAACGTTTTACAGATATTTTTACTTGAAGGACTGGGAGTTCCGTTTTGGGTAACTTCTCTTGTTCTCTTGCTGATGGTACTTCTGTATACTTTTGAAGGCGGTGTAAAGACGATTGTCATTACAGATACACTGCAGACTTCTTTTATGATTATCAGTCTTGTAGCATGTATTGTTTATATTTTATCAAACCTGAATTTATCATTTGGGGAAGCTTATACTATTCTGGAACAGAAAAACTACACCCATTTTATCAATTTTGATCCGAATTCCAAAACCTTTTTCCTGAAAACAATTCTGGGTGGAATTTTTATTACAATTGCTATGACAGGACTGGATCAGGAAATGATGCAAAAAAACATCTCTGTAGATAATCTTAAGAATTCAAAGAAAAACATGCTGACTTTTGCAGGAACACTTCTTATAGTAAACCTTGCATTCTTATTCCTTGGAGGATTATTATATCTTTTTGCTTTGCAACACGGAGCAGAATATGGAACTCTAAACTCTGAAACGATAACTAATATTTTCGGATTTAAAGATGCTGCAGGAAATATTAAAAATGTAATGGGAGATGACCTTTTCCCAGCCTTATCGCTTCAGGGATACTTCCCAATGATGATTTCCGTTATTTTTATTATCGGACTGATCTCAGCATTATTTCCTTCTGCTGACGGTGCTTTAACGGCTGTAACAAGTTCGTATTGTGTAGATTTATTAAATCTTAATGAGGATAAAACCAAAACTGAAAAAGAGAAGAAACGCCTTCGTATGAAAGTACATTTGATTTTCACAGTAGTTTTCTTTATCCTGATCATGGTTTTCAAAACATTAAATGACAAATCTATTGTTTATCTCATCATGGAAATTGCCGGATATACTTACGGGCCGCTTTTAGGGCTTTTTGCTTTCGGAATTTTCACGAAGTTTCAGATCTCCAGAAAATATTCCATCCTTGCAGTGACTATTTTAGCGCCTGTACTTACCTATCTGATCAACCTCGCGGTTACCACTTATACCGATTACAAAATCGGCGTGGAACTGATTGTTCTTAACGGATTACTGACCTTTATAGGTCTGTGGCTGGTAAAAAACAAAAACTATTTAAAAGTTGTTTAATCTTTATAAAATAAAAAAAGGCTGTCTTCAGGACAGCCTTTTTTATTTTTAATGAATGGATTTTTTATTCTTTAATCCACTTGAATGTTTTCTCTAAATTTTTAGATTTAACTTTGATCAGATAATCACCTTTAACCAATTGTGACAAATCAAAAGTACCTACTTTATCATGGTTCAATTTATTATTGGCTTGAGTGAATACTAATTTTCCGCTTACATCATATACCGTCATATCATACACTTCATTTGAATTAGTAAATTTAATATTCAGAAGTCCTTTACTTGGATTAGGGTATACAACGAATACATCTTTGTTTGAAGCTGTTTCGCTCACTCCCAATGTCTGAGTGATGGTAAAGTTAATAGGGTTAATATTGTAAAATACATTTGTCTCTGCTGCCACCATAATTCTGGCCTGTGTGGTCGTTACATTAGGAATGGTAACGGTCTGTGAGCCATCGTTCGGAGTGGAACCTAAAATAAGCGTAGGGTATGTAAGACCTCCATCTGTAGAAAGGAAAATGTTTACAGTAGCACAATTTACAGGGAAGGCAGTTGTATTGGCTACATCCCATGTTATGGTCTGAGTAGAATTACCCGCCCAGTTTACAGCTGTAGTAGGTGCAGTGACATTGAACGGCCCTGAATTTCCATCAACAGTAATGATAGCATCATCATTGGTAACTCCTGCACAACCTGCGTTATTATCTCTTACAGTCAGTCTGAACTCCATGGTTCTGGCATAAGATGGTCTAACTTCTCCTTTGGATACAGTTCCATTGATGACGTCTGTAAGTTTCGGGAAATATCTGTAAGGAACAGTTACAGGCACATATGATCTGAATATAGCAGCATTACCTGTTGGGGCATTCCAATCACCTGCCGGGCCTACATCATTCTGTTCCCAACTGTAAGTAAGTGGATTGTTATCTATATCTGTAGCTGACCCTTCCAATCTAAATGGTGTACTCTTAGGTATAGTAAAATCACCTCCGGCATTTACAGAAGGCGGAAAATTATTAGAAGGAATTGTCACCTGACATGTTGTTGACTGAACTTTCGCTGTAATAGACTGGAATGATTTGGTGTGGAAAGTAGGAATACTGTTAGCAGCTAAGTTATTGGTACTTCCACAAATTCCTGCGTACGCCATAATGGTAATTCCGCTTCCAGGTTCTACAGCATTGGTAGCACTTCGGTTTCCACCTCCGCAGCTTCCTGTAGTTGCATTAAAAGTATGCGGACCTCCAAACTGATGTCCTACTTCATGTGCTACATAATCAATATCGTAAGGGTCACCCACCGGGTTAGGGGAACCGGTAATTCCTCTACCTTTATTGGAATTGTTACAGATTACTCCAAGGCCTGCCAATCCGCCTCCTCCGGTACTGAAGGTATGCCCGATGTCATAATTGGCATTTCCGATCAATGCATCAATCTGAGTCTGGCTTTCATTAATTAATGTACCAGCGGCATCATTTCCGGTAAAAGGATCTGTTGCAGAATTTGTAAAGATGACATTGGTTTCACTATCCACTAATACCAATCTTGAAGCTACTTCCTGTTCGTATACTCCATTTACTCTGTTTACAGAAGTTACAATTGCTGATAAAGTCTGGGCAACAGTAGGTGTTGCTGAGCCTGTTGCTGCTTTTGCATACTGATTGGTACAAGCCACAGCAAACCTAAAAACTCTAATTTGAGTTCCTACGCTTGGACTTACGGTTTTTTGAGCGTTTTTTTTTCCCAATGGAGAATCGTCCTCGTCTTTTACTCCGCACGATCTTGGATTTTTATCAATTAAGTCACTTTTTTTATAAATGATATAATTGTTAATATCCTGTTTTGCATAAGGATCAATGTAAGTATCACCTGCTACCACAGATTTTATCTGCGCGTGAAACCCAAGTTCGGTAAAATCAAGTTTTATAGTAGCATATTGGTCATCAACTCCCTGTCCTGTAAAAGTAATGATCTGTGGAAACTGGCTGGCCAATCCGGGAGCCATTACTGAAGATTTCCAGATTTTGAATTTCGCTTTCTTACCGTCAGGCATTGGCAGCACAATAATGGGTGCATTATCTTTACGGTCGTTGTCTTTCAATTCCGGAACAGAATTAAAATAACTTTTCATTCCAGCCACGTCCAATGTATAGGTCAATGCCTTTTCCGGTTGTACTGTCCTGTTTTTAGGATCTGCTTTGATGGACCTCTCACTGATCACTGTAAAAAAGTCCTGTGCTTTCAATGAGGAAACAGATATAACCAGTATCCCCAAATAAAATAATTGTTTAATTTTCATATATAATGGTTTGTAATTTTTATTAATTCAACTAACAAGACCAAAAACTAAAAAATAATCAGTTAAAGGTTCATAAATCAAATAATATTGAATTATAAAATTAGTTAAATTTATTCAAATATTATATATGAAAATTTAAAAAAAGTATGTTTTTTTTGCACAAACAGCAACAATCAAGCTACCACAAAGCCTTCAACTCAATATGTAAATTTTCTTTATTTAAATAACTAATTTTATAGACTTTTTCATTTTAATTATCTTTGATGAGAATTATATAAATTCATTCAAAAATTTAATAAAATAAAAAGAAACAGAAATTAAAAAACTATGAAAAAAATTATCTCAATCTTCATGTTTGCATTAACATTTAGTTACATGAATGCTCAGGAAAATTTTGAAGTCTCAACATTAAGAATCGGGCCGTTTAAAGTTTTTATGCCCAAGGTTGAAGCTGAAAAAATAGCAGGAACAAAACTTACGAACTCTGGTGGAGAGAAAAAAAACAGCGTAAAGTATAATGGGGAAACAATCCAGATTGATCTTTTCGACAATTATATCAATGAAGCCAATCCGAGTGTTCCTTCCATTACTTACATGACAACAGCGAGTAAAAAGTTTAAGACCAAAAGCGGAATTGGAGTGGGAAGTACGAGAGATGATCTGATCAATGCTTACAGAAACTATCCCAACTTCAGTGTGCGCCCGGATTGGGATGACAATAGCAAACCTATCAAAGATTCCGGTTATTTTAATATTGAAGACAGTCAGGCAGGAACGCTGTTAAGCTTTAAATTTGTTAATAATATTGTTACAGAAATATCCGTTTACCTCAATGAAGGCTGTTAAAAGCGGAAAAATATTCAAATCAATTAAAATCCGGATTTTTAGATCTGGATTTTTGCATTTCCATAAGCCGGTAAAAAATTGTAAATTCGCGTGCAAATAAATCAGACATAATGAGTAAAAGTATTGAAGAGCTAAAATCTCTTACTACGCAGATCAGAAGAGACATTTTAAGAATGGTTCATGCTGTAAATTCAGGGCACCCGGGCGGAAGTTTAGGTTGTACAGAATACTTCACAGCCCTTTATGGAAAGGTAATGAACTATAAACTTCCTTTCACAATGGAAGGCAAAAATGAAGATCATTTTTATCTATCAAACGGGCATATTTCTCCGGTATTCTACTCTACACTGGCAAGATTCGGTTTCTTCCCTGTTCAAGAGCTGAGCACTTTCAGAAAACTAGATTCAAGATTACAGGGGCACCCGACTACTCATGAGGGACTTCCAGGGGTAAGAATCGCTTCAGGTTCTCTTGGACAAGGACTTTCTGTAGCTCTTGGTGTGGCTCAAGGTAAAAAATTAGATGGCGATCAATCTCTTGTTTACTCTCTTCACGGAGACGGTGAACTTCAGGAAGGTCAGGTTTGGGAAGCATTAATGTATGCTGCTGCTAAAAAAGTAGATAATATCATCTCTACAATTGACTACAATGGTCGTCAGATTGATGGGGATACAGATGATGTATTAAGCTTAGGAAATCTTCATGCAAAACTTGAAGCATTCGGATGGATTGTTTTGGAAGAAAAGAACGGTAATGATCTTGAAGCTGTGATTGCAATCCTTGAGAAAGCAAAAACAGAAACTGGGAAAGGAAAACCGGTAGCCATCCTTCTTCATACAGAAATGGGTTACGGAGTTGATTATATGATGGGATCTCATGCTTGGCATGGTAAAGCTCCTAATGATGAGCAGTTAGACACAGCATTCAAGCAATTGTACCTAGAAGCTCCAGCTGATTACTAATATCTTAACATCTCGATTAATACAATAAAAATGAAATATACATATACAGAAAAAAAGGACACTCGTTCAGGATTCGGAGCAGGATTAGCAGAACTAGCTGACAAAAATCCTAATGTAGTAGCACTTTGCGCAGACCTTATCGGTTCTTTGAAAATGGAGAAATTCATTGAGAAGGCTCCGGAAAGATTCTTCCAGATAGGGATTGCAGAAGCTAACATGATGGGGATTGCTGCAGGTCTTAGCATTACAGGAAAAATTCCTTTTACAGGAACTTTTGCTAACTTCTCTACTTCAAGAGTATATGATCAGATCCGTCAGTCTATCGCTTATTCTAACAAAAATGTAAAAATCTGTGCATCTCACGCAGGTCTTACTTTAGGAGAAGATGGAGCTACTCACCAGGTTCTTGAAGACATTGGTATGATGAAAATGCTTCCTGGAATGACGGTTATCAACACTTGTGACTACAATCAGACTAAAGCTGCTACCCTGGCGATTGCGGATTTCGAAGGTCCTGTATATTTAAGATTCGGAAGACCGGTAGTTCCTGTTTTCATCCCGGAAGATATGCCTTTCGAGATCGGAAAAGGAATTATGCTTCAGGAAGGTACTGATGTAACAATTGTTGCAACAGGACACCTTGTTTGGGAGTCTCTTGTTGCTGCTGATGAGCTTGAAAAAGAAGGTATTTCTTGTGAGGTAATCAACATCCACACAATTAAGCCTCTTGATGAAGAGATCATTTTAAAATCTGTTGAAAAAACAGGTAAAATTGTAACGGCTGAAGAGCACAACTATCTTGGTGGTTTAGGAGAATCAGTTGCAGGTATGCTTGCAAGAAAAAGACCTACAAAACAGGAATTTGTAGCAGTAAATGATACTTTCGGAGAATCTGCAACACCAGCAGAACTGATGAAGAAGTATAAAATTGATGCTGCAGCAGTGAAAGAAGCTGTAAAGAGAATTTTAGCGAACTAAGAATTAGCAATAATAATATAGCCCCGGCCGGTTCTCTGAACCGGCCGGGGTTTTTGTTGACAGAATTATAAAAAATTTTTTACTATTGCGTTATAGACCACCCCGTCAAAAATTCTTTGAATTTTTGCCACCCCTCCGGAGGAGGGGAATGGCTATACACCTGTTTATCGTAGTATTAGTTTTTACCCTGTATTGTTATTGTTCTGGTAGCTGATTTAGGGGAATTCCAACCGCGATCAAAATAGGGCATAAGATTCTTTCGACATACTCATCTTCCCTTCTATTGGATGCTTTTGAACCAGAAAAGTAATGGCTTATTCTATAGTTTTTCACAAACTGATTTCTTTTTTTCCCGATTGAATAATAGTATCCCCCTCTTTCATCATTGATAAAATAGGTCATTTCATTAAAATTCATCAGCTTTTTAGACCGTAAAAGTTTTCTGTAGATGCACTTCTCTGATTTATCAAAAATAAATTTCACAGGAATTCTGAAAAACAGATCAAACAGGAAATAGACCATATAAATTGCCCACAATCCCAATGCAATTTTGAACTGGTCTCCGGACATTTTATCCATAAAATAATATATAATCGTGGGAAGAGCAATTACCCCTAATGCCATCCACCATACCAAAGTACGCAGGAAACTGTAATTGGGCATGAAGCTTATTTCACTTCCATTTTCTTCAAACTTATAACGGTCTTGGATGTCCATTCTCAGGATTATTAATATTCATAATATCCTCTGTTTCATTCACCATCTTTTGTATCCCTTTCTGAGTAAGCGCCTGGCCTATTGTAAGCTGTTTTTCTTTACCATCTACTACAAAATAAACAGACAGCATTACATTGGTGGTGATAAAGCCCATATACTTTGTTGCCAGCACATGAAAGTTGCTGAAATTCTCTATCGGATAGGTTCTGGCCGGGACAAAAATGGTATGTTTCCCTGTAATCGTCATGCGATCCATATCAATGATAAATTTCTTAGTGAAAAAATTCACCAGAATAAGTGCTACCACGGCAATGATTACATAGCTAAGAGTCCTTACGCTGTTAAAGAGTAATCCAGCTACAATCAGGAAGATAATGCAGAGCACCGTAATAAACACTGGTTGATTTTTAAAAATATATTGGTTTCCTTCCTGTTTGTAAAATTTGTAGTTATTCATAATTAATGTAATTGTTGTTTAAATTTTAGTTTTGATTTGATGGTATAAAAACGACTTATAGGGACAGTGATTTATAAGAGGCATCTGAGACAATTATTTTATCGGGCTTCATATGTATATATTTAAAGTGTTTTTTTAATTCGTCATTCTTTTAATTGCCCCAGGTAGCCATCCAATTCAGATATTCACTTTTGTATTCATTATTGTTAAGTTTGGTGATAAGGTTTTTCAGTTCTTCTTTCTCAAACTCATAATCAGAAACTGTGAAAATCAGGAAAATATCTTTGCCTGTGATCTTTGCGAAAAAGTTTTCATTTTTAAGTTTTTCCAGTACTTCAATACAAATGGAATACAACTTAGCCTGAAAACTTTCAAACCATTGATCATCGTCATCATGCTTATCCAGTTCTGCTCTCAGCTGAGTACAGATTTTATTGAATTCTTCATCGGCTCCTTCCATTTCATAGGCCCATTCTGCCGGTTCATATTTATAATAAAGAGCATCGTCCTCATCTGCTTTCTCCATTACTTTCAATGTATTGGCAGCGGGGCAAACCGTCATTGCCCCCTCATCACTATACAGTGCAAAACTATAAATCCCCTCTGCTCCATGTTTTTCATACACTTCTAAAAAAGCTTTCCTGGCTGCGTCTTCAATCCGCTGTTTCAAAATTTCAAAATCCATACTTCTATTCTTTTTTAAAATGGGCGGTAAAAATACCTTAATCCTATCAAATCAGAACATTATATTCTTTAGAAGTACAGCCAAATTCATGATTATAGCTATTGTATTTTATAATTTTATGATCAGTTGTTTGGGGCATTCCCACATATAGCCCCTGTTTTTGATTAATCCACAATGCACAAGACAGAAAAGTGTAGAATGATAAAATATCCATTAAAAAAGAAGTTTAGTTCAATGAAAATATGTTTTTAGACTTTTTCAAGAGTATTTTATAAATAAACTCTGACTGCATTTACTTTTATACTTTAAATCACTAAAGTTTTTCTATTTAGGTCAAAAGCTTCATTTTTATGACTTATCATAGCCACTTAGATACGAGTAAGTGTAAAATAAGATTTTTTTGTGAAAATTTATACGATTTCTAGATCGTTTTTTATTCAAAACCATTACTTTTTTGCCAACAACATCATTAGAAATATACAAATTTCTTTAAAAATGAGTTCGTCAACCTCTTATTTTCAGTATAAATTTGCTTATTCTTCTATATTGTACAATAGAAAATATTACCATACAACCTCCGGTTAAAGACTGTAGTTTTCTTTAGATAATCATCATGTAATTTATACTTTTTCAAATTTCAAATATTTCACCAAAACTCAGCTCTCATTCATAGCAAAATTTGCATTTGTGTATAGAGTAAAATACAAATCATTTACACATTATATCCCATTGAAGTGATGTGATATTTTTTAGTTTTGAAAACATCAACGTTGACGAAAAGATTCTGCATGTTTAAATTGTATGTGTACAGTATATGATAAACAAAAGAATTATTCACCCCAATGTCAGGGTTTGTATGGCAAAAATGATTTTATACAACACAACAAAAATTATCAAAATGAAAAAATTAATCGGTATGAAGAGAGATTTCTCTTCATTGGAAAACAAAAAGATGAAAGATCTTCAATCTATCAAAGGTGGAGAACAAACTGCTATCAACTATGTTTCTACAAACAGAGGAGAAGTATATGACAAAGAAACCTGGGTAGACCACAAGCTTTCTTCAACTTTAGAGGTTGGATAAAATTTAGTCTTTATCTATCACACATTGTAAGGGAGGAATTATTTCCTCCTTTTACAAATAAGTATACTCTATTGAATCAATAAAAACCGATTATAAAATGAGACAAAATTTAATTTTGAAATATATAGGACCATTGTTCATTATTCCTTTTATCTTTTCATGTAAAAGTAAAAACAATAATTATATTGTTTATTACAATAGAGTAAATGAAATTGACAGTATATACCGTATAGCCAATCAACCTGAAGAAACTATAAAACAATACCGGAAATTATTTCGGAAATATAATCCGAGAAATCAGGACCGTATTGAAGAATATGAGACGTATATTAAACTGGCTGATCAATATCAAAAAGGGTTCGGAGGAAAGAAGAGTCTTTACAAGCTTATTCCTCTGATTGCTCCTTATGAAGGTTCTCATGAAAAGTATTTTGCATTGTTTCAAAAATATGGCATAGATAGTACCGAAGTAAAACAAAGAATTGCTGACTGGAAAAAAGGTTTGAACAGACAACTGGTAGATTCTTTCAGTATTGCCTTTGTACGTGATCAGGCTGAAGGCAGAAGAAATCCTCAGCTCATGGAAAAGAATGATAAAATAAATGCAGAACTATTGAAATGGACCTTTAAAAACTATGGTTATCCTTCAATACAAAAAATCGGACTTCTCGGAAATGACGGCGTGTTTATGCCCATGCACCCCTTGTTCAGCCATATGATAGAATCAAAAGAGTATAATTATTTCAAAACGAAAATGCTGGAATATATAAAATCTGGCGATTGCATTCCAAAAGATTATGCTAATATGGTAGACAGACATGATCTCCAAATCAGTAAACAAGAAATGCTTTATGGCTCTTATCCTAGTTATACTGCTGTCATTGATACTATAAAAATAAACCAAAACAGAAAGAGAATTGGATTACCTCCGTTAAGACGTTTAAAAGTCAAACAAATTGTGAAATGATACTTATTATTTCTAACAACAATGAAAGGACCACCATGATGATTATAAAATGGCTTATTGCCTTGAAAAAGAAATTTACCCGCATCCATGAAGATGAAGTTTTTGAAATTAAAACTAAAAACAAAAAGATTTTTTTAGAAAGCGACAGAAATTCTTTTTTTCTGGATGAAATCACCAGTGTGTGGTACAGAAGAGGCAGATTAAAGATCAGACGTCTGCGGTATGAAAACAGTTCTGTGAATGCCCATATGAACGAAGTACAGCATTGGCTTGAAGATTATGTAAGAACAAAACTGGAATCCAAGAAACATATCAATAAAGAGAGTAACAGTGATGTTAATAAGTTATTGATATTGGAAGAAGCTATAAAAGCAGGACTAGAGGTTCCGGAATATTTTCTAGCAGACAACACAGATCAGGTATCTCTGAATACAACTATTGTAAAAACAATTGGTGGAAACCCTATTTTGGATAATATTGATACAGATTTAAATGGTATCATGTATACCTCAACTGTACATAAGAGAGAAAAGATGAAGTTCTTTACAACATTCTTTCAACATAAAATTGACAAAGAGTTTGAAGTCAGAACATTCTATTTTAATGGAAAATGTTACTCAATGGCTATTTTTTCTCAAAATGACGAGCAGACCAAGACAGATTTCAGAAAATATAATTTAGAAAAACCAAACAGAAATATCCCCTACAAACTTAGTGTTGACATTGAGCAAAAAATCCATCTTCTGATGAAGACATTAGATCTTAATTGTGGGTCACTGGATTTTATCAAAGGAAAAGATGGAAAATTCTATTTTCTAGAAGTCAATACTATCGGACAGTTCCTGGGGTTGTCTCATACCTGTAATTATTCGTTGGACAAATTAATAGCTGACTATTTATGAAAATTAAAATTAAAGAAAAAAATAAACTGCCACTTACTTTCTGGTATATTGAAACCTTTAATGATCAGAAGCTTAAAAAAGCCAATGATATTATTTATGTTTTAGACTGTGAAAAATATCAGACTAATTTCTACATAAGGGAAAAACCTATGAAATCACTGAACCGGCTATTATGAAGTATTTTAATATAAAAACACATAATAAGGGCTTTAATTTACTGTACATAATTTGTTTGATTCTTTGCCTATTTCTTTGTGCCTGCAAAAATCGAAATTATATTTCCTATTATAATAAGGTCAATGAAATTGACAGTATCTACAGAATGAAGAATGATACTCTTACTGCTATAAAAAAATTTAAAAGAGTATTCCGAAATTTTGAGCCCCGAAATGATGAAAGAATGGAAGAATACGAAAACTATATTAAGTTTTCAGATAAATACAATAAAAATTTTGGAGGAAAAAAAAGTCTATATAAACTTATACCCTTAGTTGCTCCATATTGGAAGTTCAAACGAGAAGATACAGATTTTTTTAAACTATATAAAAAATATGGTATTGATAGTATTACAGTAGAGCAGAAGGTAGTGAAATGGAAAAATTCATTAAACAAGCAACTTATTGATTCTTTTAGGATCGCATTTATCAGGGATCAGGCGAAGGATTCAATAACTGGTCAACAATCATTAAATAATTTCAGAAAAAATGCTGCATTGCTAAAGTGGACATTAGCAAACTATGGCTATCCATCAATGCAAAAAATAGGACTTGAAACAGATGATGGCGTTTTTATGCCAATGTTTATTTATTTAAATCATATGGCACAAATAGAAGATTATGAGTATTTCAAAACCAAACTATTGAACTATATAAAATCCGGTGATCTACCACCGAGAGATTATGTAGAAATGGTAGAAAGACATGTTCAGGTTAATCATTTAAAACCTGTATATGGTGTAAAAAGTACTGATGAAGAAATTATAAAGGATTCTGTGAACATTAATTACAATAGAAAACTTATCGGGCTACAAAGTCTCAAAGTTAGGAGAAAAATAACAAAAGAATTTTTAAAGAATAATTCAAAGAAAAAATAATACAGATCATTTGTTAAAATTTCACATAGCCTATGAAATACTTTAATCTATTTTCAACAATCCTGATCACCAAAGGAGCCAGCAGAATTCTCATTTCGGATCTGCATAGAAATGTATCTGAACTATTTCCTCTGGAATTGTACGAGATTGTAGAAGATATGAAAAATCATTCTCTTGAAGACATTCTAAAAGATTATGATGAAGAATCCACAGCAATTGTTCATGAATATATCAATCTCCTGCTGGAAAAAGAATACGGATTTATTACTGAAAACGATTGGGACAGGAACTTCCCTCCTCTTTCTTATGAATACCATGAGCCCAGTATCATTACAGATCTCTTTATAGAAATGGAAGATATTGTGTTGCTGAAAAAAATAAAACCATCTATAGAAAACCTTGGCATTAAACATTTGGTTATTTACAGTTTAAAACCATTAACAATAAATGAATTCATAGAAATTGATGATGTATTTAAAACCTCCGTGCTTTCGGGAATAGAAATATTCTCTCCGTTTCATAAGGAAACCAATCTATCTTTTATACAGGCTCTTCAAAAAAATACTGTCAGAATATACAGTCTCATTTTTTACAATTGTTTAAGACCTCCTTTCAAAGCTAAAAATGAATATAGATTCTCGCTGAATTTCCTGAAAGATGACCTGAAAATATCTGCCTGTGGAAAAGTGGAACTGAAATATTTCAACACCAACCTTCCAAAAGTACTGGAAGCGATGAACCATAATTCCTGCCTGTATAAAAAGATAGGTATTGACCGAAACGGCAGCATTAAGAACTGTCCGCTGATGGCTGAAAGCTTTGGAAACATTCGGAATAACAACCTTGAAGAAGCTATCACCCAACCTGATTTCAAAAAATACTGGAATCTAACCAAAGACAATATAGAAATCTGTAAAGACTGCGAGTTCCGTTATGTCTGCACAGACTGCAGGGCGTATACCGAAAATGCAGAAAAAAACAAAGAAGGACTCAATATATCAAAACCTCTGAAATGCGGCTATAATCCCTATACAGGAAACTGGGAAGACTGGACAAAAAATCCTTTGAAGCAAAAAAAATTTAATTCGCTAGAACTCAAATAGTATTTCTCATCCCCCTTATATTCAAAAACGGCTTTTAAATTCTATTTAAAAGCCGTTTATTATTTTATTTATAAAGTGATTATTCCTTATTTGAAAAACTTCCATTTCGGGATAATGGCAAGCATTCCGAATCCTGTAAACAGAAAAAGGTTGGTAACATCTGTATATAAGAATGTAGACAGGTAATAATTGTGCATAAAGAAGTGCATCACCAGTAAAGCCGGAAACATGAAGATTCCTATTTTTCTGTAGAAGAACATCAGTACCAGCCCGATCATCATCAATACATCAATTGAAAAAATAACATAGAAATACCACCTTGGGATCTCCAGATATTCATGCTGCAGATATTCATCCACATCTATTCCAAGTCCCATTATAGTAAACAACATTAAGGCTGCAAATGCCAGTACAAATCCCCATCCTTTCTTCGGATCTTCGTCAAAATAGCTGTATTCTTCCATACCTACAAAAATAAAGAACTTATGAGAGATTTCATAAGTTCTTTTATAATTATTCGTTTAAAATTTGACTTATACAGAGATAGCGTTGATCAGTCTGTTTTTGTCACTTAAGAATTCTTCCATAGAAATCATACTTTCAGTTCTCATTACGTCCTGAATGTCATCTATCTGATAAATAATTCTTTTAGCATCATCCGTATTCTTAGCTCTTACTTTACAGAAAATATTATATTTCCCTGAAATAACGCTAGCTTCAATGACGTTAGGTAAAGTTGACAATTCTTTCAATACTTCCTGAGTACGGTTTGATTTTGTCAAAAGGATCCCTATGAAAGCTGTAAAGTGATAATCCAGCTTACCATAATCGATATTAAGAGATGATCCCAAAATAATACCTGCATCTTCCATCTTTTTCACTCTTACGTGAATTGTTCCAGCAGAAACATCCATCTGCTTTGCAATTTCAGTAAAAGGCATTCTTGTGTTTTCTACTAAGAAATCAAGAATTTTCTTGTCTATTTCGTCCAGTTGATAGTTCATATTAGTTAAATTACAATTTCTTTAAAAAATCTATGTATTTTTTGCAAATTTACGAAAAATAATTTAACTAAAAAATATATATCAAATATTAACAATAATTAACACAGATGATAAAAATCATTAAAATATTCTAATTATTTACTATTCGATTTTATAGAATCTGTTTTTATTTCACCTTTTGCATCTGAAGTTTTTTTGTCTTTTTTCTTCTTTTTAAACAAAGAATTGAAGCTTTTACTCCACACAACACCTCCTCCATAGGCTTGATTTGCAGAACCGTTTGTACTCACCATTCCCATACCGATATTGGTAGGTTTAGAATACCCTCGTATGATCAAACTTCCATCATTCTTTTTAGAAAGGTCATATTCTACAGATCCTTCTCCGGAAAGATAGTTATTCTGTGTGTTATCTGTTTTCGATAGAGGAATTCCCAGTCCGGTTTTAATATTAACTCTAGGAGAAAGTGCTACACTTACTCCTGCATTCGCTCTGTCACCAACTGTCGAATTCTGATCTCCTTTTACGTAATTAAGGTCAATCTGGAATTCATTACTCATTGTATTAAGAACAGATCCCAGCTGTTTAAGAAGCATATTATACCCTTGTGATTCTGCAACGTTACCTACATTTACTTCTACTCCACCACTATTGGATACGTTAAAGGTACTCAATAAAAGAACCGAACCGAATTGAAGTACTTTCTCGCCTTCCTGACTCATTTTAGCAGCCAGCGTTTCTCTTACCTGGCTGGACACATCCATAGCAGTTACATTCAGATCAATCTGAGGGTCTACCAAAGATTGGGTAATATGAGCTTGTAACAAAACACTGATAGGCTGTAGTTTTCCCATACTCAGATATTCCCCAACATTGGCCACCATTCTTATATAATTGGCATTAATGTCTAATGCAGGCTTCATAGCATCACCATCCCATCTGATACTACTGTTCCTTTCTATCTGGAAAGTTTTATTAAGAATTGCCTTAGAGACAAATGTTCCGTTATCTACTTTATAAGTACCGCTCATGGCGATATTTCCCTGTCTGTTCATGTGGAACCTCAACGGATCTGCAGAACCTTTTACGGTAATATTTCCTACATCATCTCCCACCAGTACATTTACGGTAGTTCCTTTATCTACGGCCAGATTGAAATCAATATTCATATTGGCTCCTGTTTTCTTCTTTTCTTCCAGTGTAATAAGACCGTCTTTTCCTTCTTTGAGGAACCTCAGCATCTTGAACTCTTCGACATTAGATGTAGAACTGGAATTAAAGGTAAAGGTACTTCCGTTAAGGGCCTTCATATTAGGAGTCGTAATACTTAGTCCTGAAACAGGTCCATCTACATAAAGATCTCCCTGCCCGTAAACTCTTCCCCAGAACAGGTCAAAATCTTTTTGAGTAGTATTAAGCATCAACAGATTGTCTGCCCTCATTACGAGAGATACCCCCATTGAAGAGAGAGTTTCAAACTGGATCGCCCCGGAAACATTTCCTTTAGAATTAGTCCTTCCATCATGCACCTCAATATTGTTGAGAATGGCTAGTCCTTTGGTCAGCTGAATCACAGTATCATCAAACGAATAGTCCACTCCGGTAAATAAAAGCTTTAATCCAAAATCTTTTAAAGCTATATCACCGTTATAATCCAGATTATTGAGCTTTCCATTGATTTTAAGATCTCCGGTTGCTTTTCCTCTAAGATTTCCGAAAATAGTCTGTACAAACTGCTGAGTAAATGAAAGATCAAAATCACGCATTTCCGCCGTAAGATCAATGATGGGAGAAGAGGTATTATTATTAACGGTTCCTGTAAGGTTAAGACTGTTATTTCCAAGGACTCCTGCAGAATGAACTTTTACATCTATATCATAAACGTTCAGTGAGAAACCATTGGTAGCAGAGATAGAGATATCCCCCATATCATTGCCGTTCATCTTGATATCATCAATAGTAAGATCTACCAGTGGCTGAAGAGTGCTTTTGTCCATTTTGATCTTGACACTTCCATTGGCAAGGCCTTTTATACCCATTGTATTTCCCCCTGACTGCATTTCCAGGAGTTTTTCTACAGAAAAATCATTTATATCAGCATCTACATAAAAATCTTTCGCCGATTTAAATTGTGCTTCTTTAATAAGCAAAGCACTTTTATCGGAATAAACCCTCAGGTTTCTGATATCAAAATCTCCTGTATTCCTTCTATAGGTAATGGAGTGATTCAGTTCCGGACTTGTATCTATAGCCCAGGTCACTTCATTGAATTTCACTTCGGTAGGCTCAAATCTGAATACATAATCACCCGCTGCATCGGTAGACTGATCTACATTAATAGCATATTCTTTAAGCTTTTCATTAATTTCATCATCAGGACTTCCATGCTTAAATACGGTAGCTAAATGAAGAGTATTTCCATTCTCATTATTTCCTTTAAGCTCAAAGTCTTTGATTACATTTTTGTTATAAACTACCCTGTTAATCTTTGCATACAACTGCTGGCTAAGATCTGCTGTGTTAATTCTCACTTTAACACTATCCACCATTGCACTGTCTCTGTTAAGATTTTTCCGGTCATTAACTTTATAATCAGGATTGGAATCTGCCAGGGCCTTATCAGCATCTGTAATTTCCTCTTCCTTCGTCATTATATATTTCAAAGAAGCAGCATCCAGATTCAGAATAAGGTTGTTTGAATTTCCGTCGTATTCTCCTTCCACTAAAGCTCCCTGTGGTAGTTTAAGTTCCGGTAAAAAGTAATTTACAAGCCCCTGCTGAACATCAAACTTCAAAGCAAAATTCTGTCCACGGTATAATTTTCTCGGTGGTGGCCCCACCAATATTCTTCCCACTCCGTTTTCTACCATGCCTGCGAGATCTGCAAGGCTATATCTTCCCGATATCTTTCCTGTAGCAGCTCCCGGAGCATCTACATCAATCACACGGCCTCCCGCTTCCACGAATGTCTTTAATTTGGCATTCGGAATAGTATATTTTTGAGTTGCCGTAGCAAAATTCAGATTATTGGCATTGACATCTAAAGTAAGATCATTAATGGAAGACATGGCCATCTTTCCTTCTACCTGACCGCTTACCACCTGACTGCCAGGTTTATTGGTAAAGTAATTCATGTTAAGGTAGGTGACATCCGCGTTCACATCCATAGCAACTCTTGAAGTACTGAAATCTATTAATCCTTTAATCGTTACTTTTGCCTGTTCATCATTAACAGTAATAAGTCCGTTATATTTTTTATGATCCAATAATCCGTCCAGGTATAGATTATTGATCGTTTTATCCATAATTTCAATGCTTGCAATCTGAGATTTAGTTGTCAGACGCATGGTATTAACATCAAAGCTTTGACCATTAAGATCAAATTTACCAGAGATCAAGCCTACTGTTTTATTCTTTGTAATAACAGATGTATTAAGGTCTTTCACATCAAGATAACCGGAATATTTAGGCATTGCAGTGCTGTAACCGGATAAGGTAAGTTTGGATATTTTAGCCTGCCCTATTCCCGTCATTAAATTCCCACTCTCTACATAGATCTGATCCGGATTTACTTTTGCTGTTCCGTTATACTTTAATTTCCCGAAATCATCTGCAAAATTCTTCATCTTTTTGGAGATAAAGGAAGGCATCATTGCTTTTAAATCCTTATAAGTAAAATCTGCGGAAAGATCTTTTGTCTCAATGGCAAAATGTCCTTTCAGCAGGTTATCAACCTTCATTGTTTTGGTTGCAATATTGACGTCAGGATTTCTGATCAGGAAATTTTCCAGATGGAATTTGTTCAGAGGCCCTGTCATTTTCCCCGCAAGGTTGAATGGCTTGATATTATCCCAGTTCGTCACAAAATAACTGATGTCATAACCGCTAAGCTGGCTTCCCTGCTGGATATTCATATCCCAACGCACTTTGTCTGCAAAATCTGCCCAGGACCCGTCATGAAGATTAAATTTAATATCTCCCTGAAGTAAGCTATGATCTGTATTGAGCGTAAGGTCTTTTAACGACAAAAACTGCTTCGTTAGAGACAGTTCTGTTGAAAAAGTATCGACAAAATGAGATTTTCCCCATCTTGAGGTCACAAAAGACATATTATTGATCAACGCCGAAACATTCGGTCCGTTGACTTTTACATTAGGTGCTTTTAAGTTGAATTTTGTTGCCGTAAGCCACTTCCCTTGTTCTCCGGGAGAATTTTCATTGATAATGGAAACTTTAGAATCAATAATCTGAATTCTGGAATTCAGCTGAAAAGGAGGTTTTTTCGGGTCTCTTTTCTTTCCGTTATCGAAGAGGTCAACAAATCTTACAAAGTTTGATATGCTGTCTCCTTTATAAGTAATCACTTTTACATCAGCATTTACCAGAGCCAGGGAGTTAAAACTTAAAGAATTACTGTTTCCTGAGATGGCATTTACAGCAAGAGATATCCAGTCTGAATCTGCACGAAACTCGCGGGCTGTGATAAAATTAAATCCTTTATAGTCTTTTACTTTTAACCCTTTTATTGTTACATCACCGAAGTAGTTTACGTCTACACTTTCTGTAGAAAAATCAGATTTAAAATCATTATTAACAAGCTTTAGCGCCTGATCTGCTGCCCATTTTTTCGTTACCGGAAGATTGACGGCAATAAGTACTCCTCCTACAAGAAAAATACCAAGCCAAAAGAGAATTAAGAGAAGTTTTGCCCACCAGGTATAGCTGGTAACATCCTTCACAGCCTGTTTCCCAAACTCTTCAGCCGTTTCCACAGGATGATGTATGGCATCTGAAGCCAGCTCAGATGCTTCTTTTACTGTCTCCCGAACTTTTTCTTCTACATTTTCGACAGTTTTCTGTACCTGATCACCTAGGTTTTCAGCTACTGATTTTTTATTCTCATTCTCGTTATTATTCTCTAACTTTGCCATTATTATGAGCGACTCTATAATTTTAGGTATTGAATCGTCCTGCGACGACACCTCAGCAGCTATCATCAAGGGAAATTCTATTCTTTCAAACATTGCCGCGAACCAGGCCATCCACAAAGAATATGGTGGTGTTGTCCCTGAATTGGCTTCACGAGCCCATCAGCAAAATATTATCCCCGTTGTTGAAAAATCTTTTTCTAAAGCAAATATACAACAAAATGCTATCTCTGCTATAGGATTTACTCGCGGACCGGGACTTTTAGGATCTCTTCTTGTAGGAACATCATTTGCTAAGTCTTTGGCTATGAGCCTGAATGTACCTTTGATTGAAGTAAATCACCTTCAAGCCCACATTCTGGCCCATTTCATCGAAGATGCAAATCCTGTGCCGCCTACTTTCCCATTCTTATGTCTTACGGTAAGTGGCGGACATACCATGATTGTACTGGTAAAAGACTATTTCGATATGGAAATCATCGGGAAAACCATTGATGATGCCGCAGGAGAAGCTTTTGATAAAATCGGAAAGATTTTTGACCTTGACTATCCAGCAGGACCTATTATCGACAGATTGTCGAAAGAAGGGAATCCTGATGCGTTTAAATTCAACAAACCGAAGTTGGAAAACTACGATTATTCTTTCAGTGGTATTAAAACTTCCGTGTTGTATTTCATACAGAAAGAAGTCAGACAAAATCCGGATTTCATCAAGGAAAATCTTAATGATCTTTGTGCTTCTGTACAGAAATCCATCATCGAAATTCTGATGAATAAGCTTGAAAAAGCGGCCAAAGATCTCAATGTAAATCAGGTGGCTATTGCAGGTGGTGTATCGGCTAATTCTGCCCTTAGAAAAGCAATGGAAGACAACAAAGAAAGACTGGGTTGGGATATCTACATTCCAAAATTTGAATATACAACAGATAATGCAGCCATGATTGCCATGGTAGCGAAGCTGAAATTTGAGCGGGGAGAATTTACAGATTTAAGAACTTCCGCAACGGCAAAATACGATTTATGAAAATACTCTTAGAAGAAAAAGTACTGGGGACACAGTCTAAAAAGAATTCAAAATATTACTGGGTATTAGAAACTGTCACAGGAAAGCACGAGGGATCAGAAACTTTTTCAGAGTTTACCGGAGGAAGTTCTGAGACAGGATATATTCAGGATATAAAAGATGAAGTTTTAAAATTAATCAATTCTGAACATCTTTTTAGTTTTCCTTATACTCCAAAAGAAGGAGATTATTTATCAATCAAAAATAATTTGAGAAAACAGGAATATTTAAATCTGATTTTTATTAATAATATCTGGATAGAAGAAATATACATGTGTTCTTACAGGGAGTGTGATACAGACATATACACAACCATTAAAACAGGAGTTGCATTTATAAGTCAGGATATATGAAATTATTTTACGGAGAAATAGCAGATCAAAAAGTGATCATCAACGATGAAGAGCAGCAACATATTGTAAAAGTTCTTCGTATGAAAGATGGTGAAGATATTCATGTGACGGATGGAAAAGGAAAGCTGGCTTCCGGAAAACTTATTATAGAAGGGAAGAAAGCAGGTATTGAAGTTTCTGAGATCAAAGAAAACCTACCGGAATTCAATCCGAAACTTCATATTGCGATTGCTCCCACCAAAAATATAGACAGAATCGAGTTCTTTGTAGAAAAGGCTGTGGAAATGGGTGTTTCTGAGATCAGTATTATTGTAACAGAGAAAACAGAACGTAAAAATATCAATATTGATAAAATCAGAAAACAGGCTGTTGCCGCGTCTAAGCAAAGTCTGAGATTTCATTTCCCGATCATCAATGATGCTGTAAAACTAACGGATTTTCTGAAAAACGTTGATCCGGAACATACTTTTGTAGCACACTGTCATGAAAATCTGGAAAGAATTGATCTTAAAAACATTCCCCAAATGGAACAGCTTACGTTTCTAATAGGCCCTGAGGGTGATTTTTCTGAAAAGGAAATTGTATTTCTGGCAGAAAATAAAGTAAAAGCGGTCTCCCTCGGAAATCAAAGACTGAGAACTGAAACCGCAGGCGTTTTTGTAGCCGCATGGAATTATTATAATATGATATAGATAACAAAAAGAGAAGGCCAGAAACCTTCTCTTTTTTATTTCTGAATATTATTTCCAGTCAATATTATTTTCTCTCAGATATTTCTCAAAAATCTGCTGTCCGCTTCTCATGGAGTTGACCGCCCAAAGGATTTTCATTCTTAAAAGCTTTTTTTCATTCAGTTTATAATCAATATCAGATTTTATCAGCTTCTGTTTCAATTCATACATACAGATTGAAGCGGCTACAGAAACGTTGAAACTTCTCGTAAAGCCATACATCGGAATTGCCAGCGTTTCATCTGCAAAATCTAAGATTTCCTGAGAAACCCCTTCCATCTCTGTTCCAAAAACTAAGGCAATGGGTTCTGTAATTTCATATTCAGGCAGCATTTTAGCATTATTTTCTAATGAAACCACCACAATTTTGTATCCTCTGTCTTTAATACTCTGAAAGGATTCCATATTTCGGGGAAGCTTTTCTACTTCAACCCAGGTATCTGCACCCTTTGTTACCCGAAGATTCGGTTCAAAACTGTATTCTTCCTGCAAAGCCACTACTTTATGAAAACCACAGGCTTCCACAGAACGTACAATTGCTGCTGCATTTCGAAACTGATAAACATCCTCTACAACAGGAAGTACAAAATCTGAACTTTCCTGGGAAAAATGTTCAATTTTCGCGAGTCTTTCTTCGGTTAAAAACTGTTTTAAATATTCAAAAGTTTGCGCTAAGTCTTTCATCCGCATTCAGTTATTTTTTTCAATAGCCCCATAAAACGTCTGCAATTTCCATTTTATTTTTATAAAATTTTAATCTAAGCGTTTCATTCATTTTCAAATCTTTGCAAATTAACGTAATTTTGACCTATGAACCCTAATCGGGCTCCAATTCTTAATTAAAAATAGTACATGAAGCGAAAAGTCCTGCTCATCTATACCGGTGGAACCATCGGAATGGAAAAAGATTATGAAACCGGAAGTCTCCGTGCCTTTGATTTTGGTAATATATTTGAAAAAATGCCTGAAATGAAGCTCATGGAATGTGAGGTTTTCGTTCATCCTTTCGCCAAACCATTAGATTCCTCAGATATGGGACCTGAAGAATGGAGAGTAATAGCCAATTATATTCAAAAAAATTATAATGATTATGATGGTTTTCTGATTCTTCACGGGACAGATACTATGTCTTATACTGCATCAGCATTAAGTTTCATGCTTAAAGGATTAAGAAAACCGGTGATCATGACGGGTTCTCAACTGCCGATTGGTGACTTGAGAACTGATGCGAAAGAAAATCTTCTGACCAGCCTTTATTATGCCAGTCTTTATGAGAATGATGAAGCAGTGATTCAGGAGGTTGCCATATATTTTGAATATAAACTATTAAGAGGAAACAGAACCTTGAAATATTCTGCGGAGTATTTTGATGCGTATGCAAGTCCGAACTATCCTATTT
Organism: Chryseobacterium viscerum; assembly: GCF_025949665.1. Taxonomy (NCBI): domain Bacteria; kingdom Pseudomonadati; phylum Bacteroidota; class Flavobacteriia; order Flavobacteriales; family Weeksellaceae; genus Chryseobacterium; species Chryseobacterium viscerum. The sequence goes on from NZ_JAPDFT010000003.1 coordinate 148,459, forward strand.
TGGGGCAATCCGGAGTTCATTTGAATATTATTAAAGATAATTTGTTCCGCTGTAATCCGGAGGTGGAATTCCATGTGGATGAACATATTTCCGAAGATATTTTATTCTGGAGAATTTTTCCGGGAATGCACTTAAGCCATTTCAGAGAAATCCCTAAAATGAAGGTTCTTATTCTTCAGGTTTTCGGTTCAGGAACTATTTTCAGCAGTGCAAAAACTCAGGAAACACTTCAGGAAATCAGAAATAACGGAACGGAAATCGTAGTGGTAAGCCAGTGTATTTCAGGAGGTATCTCATTTGGGAAGTATGAAAACAGTAATATTTTCTCAAGGATCGGAGCAATCAGCGGAAGAGATATGACTGCGGAAACAGCGATTACCAAAGCAATGCACCTTATTGATAATCCAAGCTACTCCGGAAGCTTTGCTGATAATTTCACCAGAAGCCTTTGTGGAGAAATTACGGATTAAATTGCAAGAATAATTTGGATATTAAAGAAATTACACTATTTTTGCAATCTCAAAAAGAGAGGTGTCCGAGTGGTTGAAGGAGCTACCCTGGAAAGGTAGTATACGGGTAACTGTATCGAGGGTTCGAATCCCTTCCTCTCTGCAAGAAAATAAAATCCTGTGCTTACATTAGCACAGGATTTTTTAGTTAAAATACTTCGCCTATTTTCTCTAAGTATTTCTACTCAAGACAACAATTGGTAATTTATACTATAAAATATAATCTCTGTTCTTCGTTACTTTGAAATACAATCTAACCATCTAAAATCCAAATCAATATGACATCAACAAGTGTAAATGCAAATTCTTCAGGTCAGCTGGTACTTGGAAACGGAGCACAGTTCTGGGTGTATCTTTCCCCGCAAAATGATACATCTAAAATGATTTCTACATGGCGTGTAACTTTTTCTCAGGGAAACTGGAGCGACTTCATCTCAAGTGAGAATCCTACCAAACAAATTCAAACCCCTAATCTTTCAGGGATATTTGAAATTAAAGTAGAATTATTAAGCGGATCTACCGGTACATGGCGTCAGATTCCACCACAACAGGGAAGTCATAATGAAATAGGCTGTAATTCCAACTGTGCTTCTATGGTAGGCATCGTTGCAGACAGTACAAACCCTCCTATCGGAGCCATTAATGCTCATTTTTGGACAACATGGGATGCTATGTGCGGAGTAAGACAGAACTAAATGTAAATAACAGTCCATAAAACCAGATTGCCACAGTATTTTATATATTGTGGCAATTTATTATTCCTGCGGAGAGGATCAGTACAACACTTTTAAAATGAGCAGTGGTCAGAAAACTATTAATTCTAAGAATTTGTTTATTTCCTTTTTCACTAAATTCGCTTATTCAAATATGATTCCTCAATATGTATAAATTCCGAACAGTATTCTTATTGCTGTTATTTTCAGCTTTCTTTCTATTTCCACAATGGGCAAAAGCCAGTGCTTACTGGATGGAAATTCATGGATCAAGAAAATTAAAAGATCCTGTCAAAGTTCAGGTCTTTTATGGTTTTATTGATGATCTTAGTGAACGTCACCGGACTACAGGACCAGAATTTCGGGAGATCAAAAATTTCCGTTTCTTTATTCTTAATACCAGAGGAGAAAAATCCACACTTGAATTGAAAATGAAGGGAGATCACTGGGAAGCAACTTTTACCCCTAATAGTGAAGGAACTTACCGGATTTTAGGCATGAATGACCAACTGCCTGTTCTTCTGCGTTCTAAAAATCCTGATGAAAATGTACGCCCTATTGATTTTATGTGTGGTGCTTATCATGTCGGGAAACCTTCGGAGAGTATGTCACCAGCCCAGTTCATGGATATTATTCTTCAGGAAAAGAATGGTGTCTATACCGTTTCTCCATATCGAAATATGAAACCCGTAGAAAAGGGAGCTCCAATCAGAATATTCAACCCCGAAAACTGGGAGAAGAATATTTCTATTGATGAAAATCACCAAGCTGTTTTTAAACCGACCCTCCCTGGGCTGTATGTAATCCGACAGGACTGGAATGATACTACTCCGGGAACTTTTCAGGGGAATTCTTATGGAAAAATACGCTACCGGAATAATTACTGCCTTTGGATCAACTGATCTATCTTATAATAATTGGAAAATCCCAGACTTACGTCCGGGATTTTCCAATTATTATATATTCTATTTAAAACTTTAAAGAAACGCTTCCAAGAAAACGTGCCGGAGCCTGTGGTGTCAAACGTACAGACCATGCTTTTTCATTAGTGATATTGTCAAATTTCAATCCTACTCTATATTTCGGCTGATCATAGAAAATTCCCAGATCAAACATTTTATAAGATGGAATAATCACTTTTGCTGTTTGTGTATTGGTTTGGTAGGAAGATGATCCCATATTTCCACCTCCACCTATTCCAAGTCCTTTTAATTTACCTTCAGAAATACGGTAGCTGATCCAAAAATTATACATATTGGCAGGTCCTGACAATGCAGGTCTTAAACCATCAACAGAAGGATTGGCATTGGTATATTTACTGTCGTTATAAGCATATCCCGCCACAATATTAAATCCATCAAACGGATTGGCAGTAATTTCAGCTTCTATCCCTTTGCTTAACTGTGTTCCGTCCTGTATCGAATAATTAACATCATCAGGATTGGTTCTTAAAATATTATCCACACGGATGTTATAATAGCTTAATGTTCCTACCAATCTGTGATTGAAAATATCTGCCTTCACCCCAAACTCCAACTGATTGGCATATTCCGGTCTGAATGTATTTCCATTGATATCCACACCGCTTACATTATTAAAACCATTCATATAATTTCCAAATAAGGAAACTTTATTTTTTAATATTTCATACACGATTCCCACCTTGGGAGAAAAAGCAGTCTGCCCATAAGGTCCCGACTGGGTTCCGCTATTGCTTAATCCTCCTTTAATTTCTCCTGTAGTGATATCATAAACTCCTTTAAACTGAAACCGGTCTACCCTCAAACTGGCCATCACCATAAGCTGGTCTGTGATATTGAATACATCTGATACATACGCAGCATAGGTATTATCACTATTATTTTCTTTTCTGAAAGCAGAAGTTGCTGTAAGAGCATCAATGATATTCTGATTAACTCTGAAATCTGCTGAAGGGTGAACAAAGTTGAATACTTTGGTATTGGTATGATAACGGTCGAAATGATTGGAATTGTTATAATAATCCAATCCCACCACCATTCTGTTTCTGAATCGTCCGATATGGAAATCTCCGATGAAATTCTGCTGGATATTGGTAGCAATAAACGACGTTGTCCCTACCATTACCTGAGCACTTGCTGTAGAATCTGTCTTTCCATTAATCGCAGAAATGTATCCTTTGATTGTTGATCTTGCACGGGATAATATGGTCTGGGATGTCCAGTTTTCTGAAACTTTATAGTTCAGTTGGGCAAAGATGTTCATCATCTGGGTTTCGTACGCCAGATCATCACCTAAGAATTTTTTATAATACGGAAACTTCATATCTTCAATAGACTGAGTTTTATTGCTTCCTGTATAAGGATTAAAACGGACAACAGATGTTCCTTTTGCCTGATTAAACTCTACGTCAAGAAGGAGTGACATACGATCGTTGATCTGATAAGAGAAACTAGGCGCAATTGCTAAAGAATTGGTAAACCCAAGATCCTGGAAGCTCTTTTCAAAAGTTCCAGCTGCATTAAGACGGAAAAGAGCAGTTCTATCTTTGTTTACGGGAGTATTCACATCTACTGTCAGCCGGTTATAGCTCCAGCTTCCTCCCACGTAGCCTACTTCGCCGCCAAAATTGTTATAAGGTTTTTTCGTTACCCTGTTGTAGACTCCACCGTAGCTGCTGGCTACACTTTTCCCGAATAATGTAGCTGACGGCCCTTTAATAGCTTCTATACGTTCAAGATTTACGGGATCAATCACTGAGAATGCTGCTCCTGCTACTCCATTTCTCGCATTAGGTTCTGTTTCAAAACCTCTTGAACGGAATGTTACTCTTCCCTGGTTGGCAATCATAGGAACTCCCGCTCCCGGTACATTTTTAGAAATGCTTCCCAGATCTACAGCCACCTGTTCCTGAAAAAGTTCTTTTGTAACCGTATTGTATACTTGAGGGTTCTCTAAGTTTTTCAGGGGTAATCTTGCTACAAATCCACTTTCTTTCTTAGAAAACCTGTTTGTATTTTTCATGATAACCACTTCCTGTATCGCCTGAATATTTTCTTTGGTAAGCTGATAGTCTAGTTTTGTGTCCTCACCTATTTTAACCTCAACAGGAAGACGGATTTCTTTACTTCCCAGAATTTGTAATTTTAGGGTATATGAACCTGCATTAAGGTTTTCAAAATGATAATTCCCTTCATCATCCGTCAGAGTTTGGCGATCTGTCTCCAGCAATGAGACTGATATTGCTCTCAAAGGCTGCCCGTCTACCATACTTACTTTCCCTGTTATTCCTCCATGTACATCCTGAGCATACAGAGTTGTAAAGCTCAGCAACGAGAAGAAAAGGATGAGTAATTGTTGAGACCATTGTATGTTGTAATGGATGGATATAGCATTCTGTGTAGTCATTCCAGAGTGATTCATATGCCCTGAAGAGAGCATACATTCATTTGATTGTATCATTTTTTTCAGCCTTATTTAAAGTGATTATAAATAAAAGTGCAAAATAAGACAATAGCAAACTCTCCCACAATATTAATTTGAATTATTCTAAATAAATTTTAATCAATAGTTTTTTCATCCTGAAAATTGAAATATTAAAACAATAGTGTACAGCCGACTGTAAAAGTGATTGAATATAAAATTAATAATGAGTTATCCACTTTTCCACAAGTTATCCACATTTTATTAACAATGGATTTTATTCCTAAATCTATCCTAAATCAGATGTTTATTTTGTCATGTTTTTAAACAGTATTAAAAGATTTTGAATAAACATTCTATGAACAAAGCTTATAATTTTGCGATCACGAAATATTCTCTCTGCGTTTCAACGGTATTTTTTTCCATCTCATGGTTTCGCAGTCATTTAACATTAACAGTAAAGCAGCTACCCATCATGTTGAGCACGAAAAAAATTTTTGCAGCATTATTTTTATTAGAATGTATAGGAACATCTGTCAAAGCACAGATCAGCCCACCGGGATTAGGTGATGCCAATACTGCATTCTGGGGAGCCTTTGGAGTAAAACGACAGCTGGATTCTTTGGGTAAGAAACAGGCTTTGAGCTATATTGCAATCGGGAGAAAAAGCAGTCCGGATGATCATAATTTATTTTCAAAACAGGCTATTATTGTCTTGAATCATGAAGTTTACCATTCCTTTGCTCCGCACCAGCAGTATAGCTATGCCTTGAGTTACCGTCGGCAGCCACAATACGAAAATACGGCTCCTTATGATAAGGAAAATACGGAACAGGAATTCAGAATTTACGGAAGATATGCCTATACTTTTGATCTTGGAAAAAATTGGAAACTAAAAAATACAGTACGACAGGAATTCAGAAAGTTTTTCGATGCAGACTTTCATAAGGTAGAAGAAGATTTTCAATTGAGAACCCGTATCAAAAGCCAGCTGACCTATAATTTATCTTCTAAAAACAATCAGAAACTGGCATTTAGCGCAGAAGCACTGTTTTCTATAAGTCATCTCAATGAACCAAATTCCGAGTGGGGTTCGTTCGGGTATCGTGAAATGCGGATTGCAGCCTACTATATGTTTACAATCCCTAATTCACCTTTTACCGTAGATGTAGGATATATGGATGATCTTATCCGAGACAGCAGAAGTATTCATCATGGTGGTGTTCATTATCTGGCAGCGGATCTGATCTGGAATATTCCTTATAAAAATAGGTAGACAATATTCTTAAATGAATTTAAATACAAAATCCCGATCATTGCTGACCGGGATTTTTGATTGAAAAACATAAGTTTTTCCGCAATATAATTAAGTATGAATGTTTGGTGTAAAATTTTAGTTGCACAACGTCAAAAACTGCCGGCTCAACTGCACATTGAATTTCGCTTCTGCTTTTGAACGGGCGTAAATGGTCTGTTTAAAAGCATGTACCGTTTTCAGTTTCTGATCTATGAATTCAGCAATCTGGACAACAGAAAAAAGAAAATCTCTGTATATTGCCATATTGACTGTCTGGCCATAATACGGAAGATAAGCTTTTAAAAAAGGAATTGCTTTCTGATGACGGTTGTAGCTGATACAATACCCTACTCCTTCCATTGAGGTAATAATAGTATAGTTGTTAATATAATCCTGAATATTTCTGGTACCGTCCAAAGCATGTGCATTTTTTGAACAGAACTTATTGATCTTATCCAGAATATGCTGGGCATACTCCATCATGGAAATATTTTTAAATTCAAAAACCTGATTCATGCCATTGGCTGGTAAAGCTCCGTTTTCACAATCAATACAGAAAGAAATCCCGATTTTTTCATGATAAGGAAAAAAGCAGTCTTTCACTTCAATGGAAGCATCCGGCTTTAGCATGTCATCAGTAAAATTATAATAAACATACGGACGGTAAAGCTCAGCAAGAGCATTCAGATAATCTGTTTCGCTGGTGTTATGATACTCTTCAAACCATTTTTCAAGGTTATCATAATAATTACTTTCAAAGTCGTTAAAGTTTAAGTAAAATGGCAATTCCATAGCTCTGTAATTTTGATATGACAAAGCTATATCTGTAATGCGTCAAAACTTGACGCAATATATTTTTTTGTAAAAAGATTTTTGATCAATAGTCAATTTTTGCTTCGCAAAGTCAATAGTGAATATGATTTTAATGCTAAGGATCGCAAGGTTTGTTGGATAACGTTTTATATTTTGTTCGCAAAGGCACTTCGTTCAGCCAGGACCTTAGTGTATACATTGCTGAGTGAAACACCTCTGCTATCAAAAAAAAATAAACATCATAGAAAGCTTTGCGAACACTGCGTTTAAGAATATGCTCACTTTATATAAAAATTTAGTTATACGCATTAAATCACAAGCGTAGCGAATTGACCATTCATCATTGACGTTTATTTGTCATAATTCTTCATGATGTATTCAAAATAATGAATCATCTTCAGGTAGTTTTCAATACTGAGATATTCATTGGTGCTATGGATACTCTGTTGTTCCGCACTGTTGATTTTGATCGGCATGAATCTGTAAACATTTTTACTTACGATCTCATATTTCCCGGCATCTGTTCCTGCCATGGTAAGATATGGAGTAACAATCGCTGCGGGATGTATTTCTTTCACTCCGGCTTCTATCATCTTAAAGGCTTTTGTATTGGTAGGAGAAATCGCAGAGGCTTCTCTTGTATTATCAATTTCTTCTACTTCAACATCAAAACCTTCAGTCGCTTTGGCAATATGATCACGCACATCTTTTACAGAATTTCCGGGAAGTAATCTGAAATTAACAACAAATTCAACTTCAGGAGAAAGCACATTGGTTCCGTCGCTGCCCTTCATCATCGTCAGAGCTGTGGTAGTTCTTACCAAAGCATTGGTTGTATTGTTTTTGGTAAGCTGTGAAATCAACACAGGTTTTAAAAGCCATTGATTGGCCAGGGCCATTCTTGTCGTAAAAGGCATTTCACCTCCTATATTATTAAAAAATTCTTTGATCAACGGAGTGATCACAGGTTTCATCTGATCATCTTCCAAACGCTGCATAATAACCGCGGCTTTCCCGATGGCACTTTCCATAGGAGGCATAGAAGAATGCCCGCCAAGTCCTTTTACTTTTATTTTTGCGGAAAGAAAGCCTTTTTCAGCACATCCAACGACAGCGACATCAGTATCTATCCCTGCAACGTTTCCTTTTCGCATAATCAATCCGCCTTCGTCATAAACAGCATCGAACTTTAATCCTTTTTTCTTAAAATAATCCGCAATCTGAATAGCTCCTTTTTGCCCACCTACTTCTTCATCAAAACCAAAAGCAAGATAAATATCACGCTGCGGAATCTGTTTGTTTTTAATCATAGAATTCATAGATTCCATTAGGGAGAACAGCATTCCTTTCATATCTATTGCTCCTCTTCCATAGATTCTTCCATTGGCAACAGCTCCGGAAAAAGGAGCAAAATCCCAGTCTTCCGCTACTTTTGAAACAGGTTCCAGCGGTTTATCATCCGGCCGGAATATAATTTCTTCATTATTTTTGATATCAGCTTCTCCCGGAGGAACAACATCCATATGGGAAAGAAATAAAATGGGTTCCAGGGCAGGATTGCTTCCTTTAAGTCTGAACACCAGCCCATATTGGTTCACCTCAACATTTTCCGTATTCTGATAGACTAATGGATAGGATGTTTTTAAATAAGTTTTAAACTGATCAAACGGTGCGTAGTCAAATTCCCCTAAACTACCTGTAGAAACGGTTGGAACTTTTATCCCTCCTGAAAGCCTCATAACTGCAGAATCATTTCTGACAGGTTTCCATCCTTCCCCTGTTCCGATATTATTTTTTTTAAAGGGATAAGTATATGTTTTAATCAATACTACAGCGGCCAGAATGACAATGATTCCCAGAAGGATTAAAAGAACTTTTTTCATAGCAGAAAGTTTTGTGAGGTGGTTTGATCCTATAAATATAGCAAAGTATTTGGTGCCTAACAATTTAAAACCAGGCTTTTTCAATCAAAGAAAGTATTGAATACTGCTGTTTAAAATTTTAACCTGACAAAAATGAAACATCATGTCCCCATAATGAAAGTTTAATCGTCATTAGAATAAAAAAGTATGAAGAATATTCTGCACATTATTTCCAGCGCAAGAGGAGAACAATCTTATAGTACTAATCTGAGTTCGGCCATTGTGGAAAAACTTTTACAACAGGGAAATATCAAAAAGATCACTGTACGGGATCTGATTAAGGAAACGCCACCTCATGCTGATGAAGTATCTATTCATGAGTTCTATAAACATCCTGAGCTATATGATGAACACAGTAAGCATCTTCTTTCCTATGCGAATACAATTGTGGATGAAGTACGTGAGGCAGACATTATCGTCATTGGAACGCCTATGTTTAACCTGGGAATCTCAACTCCTTTGAAGGCGTGGCTGGATCAGCTGATCCGGGCAGGGGTTACTTATGTTTTTGATGAACAATGGAATCGTGTGGGACAGTTTAAAGATAAAAAAGTATATCTTGCGATTGCTTCTGGCGGAAGAAGTATTAATGGGGCTACTGATTATATTTCGGCTTATCTCAAAGATGTTTTCAGAAGTTATACAGGAATTACAGATGTGGAAACCTATCGTATTGAAGGGACTATGGAAAATGGTTTTACAGCGGATTATGAAGGTATTTTGAAAGATTTATAACTCTGTAAATGAACTGTATAAAGTAGATTTTTTTAAACGCAAAGGTTTCTATTGGTAATACTTAATATTAGGAAGCAAAGAAGGAATCAACAAGTTGATTGGATGAAGCTTTGTGGTTTTAATGATGCTTATCATTTTGCTTTTAACGCAAAGGCACCAAGTTTTTATCCTGATACGTTTTTAAGGTGCTAGAAAATCAAAGATTTTCAGCAAGGAATTTGTGATAAAACCTTGGTGCCTTTGCGATTTACTTACTATGAGATAAACAATCTTAGTTTAATTCAGGATTTCGTTCATTTCGGTGAGAATGATGGGTTTTCCATCGGTTATTACAATGGTATGTTCGTGCTGAGCCATATAGCCGCCTTTATTTCCTACCATTGTCCATCCGTCTTTCAATTCTACTGCAAGATTGGAATCAGTGGAAATAAAAGTTTCAATAGCCACCACAGAGTTTTTCTTAAAACGTCTGGAATCAAAACGGTTTTTATAGTTCAGCAATTCATCGGGTTGCTCGTGTAAGCTTCTTCCTACTCCATGTCCGGCAAGATTTTTAATGACCTTAAGACCTCTTTTCTTCGCTTCTGTTTCCATTAAATGCCCTATGTCAGCAATTTTCACTCCGCCTTTTATATTGTCAATAGCTTTCTTTAAAATCTCTTTAGATGCTTCCACCAATTTCTGATGCCCATGAATATCTTTTCCAATGACAAAAGAGCCTCCGTTATCAGCCCAATATCCACCAAGTTCAGCAGAAACGTCAATATTGATGAGATCACCTTCTTTCAAAATCCTTTGATCAGTCGGAATACCATGGCAGAATTCATTATCCACGCTGATGCATGTCCAGCCTGGGAATCCATACGTTAGATAAGGAGCAGATTTTGCCCCGAACCCTTCCAGTATTTTGGCTCCGTATTCATCAAGATCTTTTGTGGTCATGCCGGGTTCAGCATATTCCATCATCTTTTTCAAAGTATAGGCAACGGCTTCACTTACTTTTTGCATTCCGATCATCTGATCTTCGGTCGTGATTGACATAGTTTTGTTTTGATTGTTATTGAGAACTACAAAGTTAGGAAATTAAAATATTCTGAGATGATTTGTTTTAATTCCAAAAGTTCATGTATCGAAAAATGAAATTATCAGGTACTTTAATATCCTTCTACCCCCTCTACCCCCTTGGGTAAGGGGGTAGAGGGGGTTCATTAACGGTCTCCAGCCACTTTGATAAGTGGGTAAAGGTACTTATAGAACGGTCTGGAGACCGTTAATGAAGTAGTTGGAGGCTGTTCCGAAGGGGGTCCAGCCACTTTATAAAGGGGCTGAAGATACTTACTATAGTGGCTAGAGGTACTTTCCAGGTGGCTAACGGGTGTTTATAAAGTGGTTTATGGTATTTTGATAGGATGTACGAGGACTTTTTAAAACAAAAACCACTGCTTTTGCAGTGGTTTTATTCTTTGTGGGCGAGCGAGATGCTCGCGCCAGTGGGGATATTTTGCTTATGTTATTTTACTAACATCCAAATCGCTTATCAAATTTATATCACCTTCAATTTTAGTTTGCATCAAAATATCTAAAATATCCGGAGGTAAATCAATTATTTCTAAGGGTTTTATTGGAGTAGCAACCAAATGATACTGATTATCTATAAAATCATTTAAATTAGTCTTATCAAAAGAATAAAGACCTCTTTGAGTAAAATAGATAAAATCTCTTAAATATCTTTCATCAACACCACTTCCAAATATTTTAGTTAATAATTCATCTAACAAAGGATTTACTATTGGATCAGATATTGTTGATAAACCCTTAAAATAAGATAATAGTTTTTTATTGTTTACTGATGAATTAGCAACCGTTTTAGGCAATTTTCCTCCACCAGATGCAACAAAACCTATATATTTACCATCTGTAAAAAACCAATCGATGTCTAATGCTTGTTGTTCTATCTCTGTATACATAAAAAATATTTATTTTCCAAAAGTTGCTTTGCAATTACCACACATTTGAACAACTTTTCCTGTTCTAGGTCGTATTGCTCCTGTAAAATTAATTTGTGATGGAAAGGCTTGTGGATTTTTTAGGAGCAATTCATTTCCAGCATGAAATTCCGCACAACATGCTACTGATGTTTTATGAATATTTTTTGTTCCAGCTCCACCTAGCATTTCTACTACATCTTGTAATTGTGGTGCAATTTCAGTCGGAGCATCTGCACTAATTCCAATTACTGTTTGTCCATTTAGTTCTGCTCCCACCACTGCCGATGGTGCACTTCCAGAAGCATAGATATCAGATGCTGTCCTTTCAACTCGAGAGCTCAATCTCCTGATCCTATTAGCAGTTCGTAGTGAAGATATAGCGGCTCCTGTACCTCCAGTAAGCAAATCAATAGCTGCACCTTGTACTAATGGATTCTCAGAAACCTGCATCTGTAGTTCCGTTTTACCACGTGATTCAGGAACAGAACCAAATGTAGATCCCCAAGGATCACCAGATGATGGTGGGGTACCTATACCCCCTCCTCCAGCACTTCCAACATAAAATGTACTAACATGACCTTTTGAATTAAAAATATCTGTAATACTTAAGTTAGTAGTATGAGAACTTACATTCCATGTTCCATTACTTCCTTTATTAACAGCTATACCATAAGAACCTGAACCTAATTTATCAGCCCACTGCTCAGCATGAATTCTAGCATCTGATTTGAAAAGATTATTAAAAAAACCTGCTCCTCTAACCCACCTACCATCGGGGTCTGTATAATTTATTGGGTTATCTAGGGTATAGTTATAAGGTGAATATCGTCTATACATTTCTGCCAAAGGATCCGTTACTCCCCATCTTCCCAAATCCGGCATATAGAATCTTGCCCCATAATCATACATCCCTGTCTCCTGAAGTTCCTTTCCGTTGTACTTATAATTCTTATAACTTCCCGGTCCATAGAATGCGTTTCCAGTCTTCAGATGGTTCATCCCAAATGGGTAATAATCATTAGCATCTGTGATTTCAAGAGCGCCTGCGCTATTTCTTGCGAAACTTATCCTTGCATTTCCAAGATGATCCTCATACTGGTAAATATACTGATCTTTTCCGTAATCATAAAATCCTTCTGCTGTAGGAAAAAACATGAGTTGGGGAGTCTTAACTGTTGTTATTCCTAAAGGAGTATTCAATTGCTGGTTCTCTGCGGTGACAATTCCACTTTCTACACTGTAAGCCTGCTGTTCATGGGCATATTTCAACTTTTCGGACATCATACGGAGTCCTTCAATACCACCTCCGCCATTGTTATCGGACTCACTGTGATAATACTGAAATCCATCGAGATAATCTGTGATTTGGGTTACAGTATAACAGTTGATAATTCCACATTCAAACATAGGAAGCTTTTTCTGAACCTTAATACCATCAGCCCTGTAAAGATAATTATGCATCCCCGAAAGTCCCATATTCCCGTATTCTATTTTATTGGGAAGGTTCAGATGGTTGTAGGTGATTTTGCTGATGTTTTTATCCGGCATCTGCCACATGTTTCCATTAAGGTCATACTGGATAGTACCACCTCCGCCTTCATATCCTGATGGATTATTCTTGTGGTCTTTAATGATGGATACCTGATTGGTCAGATTATTGGATCCGTAAATATATTCCAATTCATCAATGACTGTAGCGGTTGTATTATTTCCTTCCAAAGCAGCAGTACGGTAAAGGCTTTTTATATTCCCATTCAGGTCATACGCTAAGGATTCTGTATGTTCTTTGCTGTAAGGGTTCACAGGATTTTGATAATACCCTGCTGACAGTCTGTTCAACGCATCATAGGCATAACCGTATCTCTTAGGTTGTATAGGAGGATTGGCTCCTATAGATTCTACGGCTCTCCAGTCTACTTCTGCTGTATTACCATTGTATTTCGCCTTTACATTTTTCCCGGAAAATAATGCCGGATCAGGATTCTCTATTCCATTCATCTGATTGTATTTGATTTCGTAGGAAAATAGCTTTCCTCCTAAATCAGGAACTGTCATCTGACCTTTATTAATATGAGTCAGCCAGCCTCTGATATTATAATTATAATCAATACTTTGAAGATTATTGCCTACTTTTTTGTTTGTAAGCTGTGAGATCTCGTTATAGCTGTTTTGTGTCAGGATTTGTTCCGGTTTATCATCTACCTGATGCTTATGAACCAGTAATCTGTTCTGATTATCATATTCAAAACGTTCTGTGATGGTAACTCCAGGTTCATTCGCTAATCTCTTATGAAGAGTAACCGTTTTCTTTGGTATTCCGGTAAAATCCAACTCGGATTCTGTTCTGGTATAACCTCCTAAATGATTGATGGAATGAGTTCCAATAACCCTCCCCTTTTGATCGTAATAAGTATAGTTCTTTGTCCAGTTATCATCTTCAATATTTTTTACAAAACTCATCACAGGTAAGCCTTTGGTACTTCTACCGTCAGGGGTAGGGGTTTCCGTTAAGACGGTCATATCAGGTATATTCGCTGGTAGTGCAGGATTAAAGCTGTATCCAGGATAGGTATCATAATAATTAACGCTTAAGATCTGAGTAACACTGGTAGGGGTCGAAAGCTTAGTATAATATACCGGCATGCCATTTAAGGTCAGCCCCGCTGTCGCAGTCCTAGTTTCATATAAATTCGCATTGGCATTAACACTGTTTTGCATTGATGCTCTGCTGGCAGTATTATTTGTGATCCCAGTGTAAACAGTTCTTCCAAACTGGTCATATTTGGTAAAAAGCCATTGCCCTTTTCCTTTGAGCACTGTATCCTGGGTCAGGATAAGCTGATCCGCTTTATTATACACCATATATTCCCAGCCTTTGCCGGGAAGCTTCTTTTCAACTAGTCTGCCCCTTGTATCATATCGGTACTGATATGCTAAGTCATCACGCTGTGCTGTTGTCCAAGTGTCTAATTTAGATAATAGTGGGGGGACAACAAATGCTAATTGATCAAACTCATTATAAACATAAAATGTATCTGCATTTTCGGTAGCACTGATAACCTTCCTTACCAATACAACCTGTCCTTTACCATTTTTAAATTCTATGGTTTTGTTTTCGTCTTCATCCGTTATTGTATTTTTATACAACTGGGCATTTGCATACATTCCACTATCAACGATATCTGACTCTGTAGCATTATTTACCCACTTTGTAAGAGCAGTAAACTTTTTGACCTTGTCTAAGGTAGAATTGGCTTCATATCCGAACTTAATAGATTTTCCGTTCCAATCATTACCTACTTGCTTTTGTTCTAGCACTCTACCCAAAGGTGAGTTTTCTAAAACCTTTTCTGAATAAATCTTTTCTGAGCCATAGGGGGTACTGCTTACATTGCTTAAAGGATCAGGGGTAATTGCCCCATTCAAAGTTCCTCCCTGGGGAACAGGTAAGTAATCCTGAACCTGTCTTCCGAACGAATCATATTTAATGGGGGTAACCACATCTCGTCCTAATGGGGAAGCTTTTACATTAACAATCTGCTTGGGCCTTCCTAAACCATCAAAATACTGAACTGTTTCTGAGGATTTTGTAACTGAAGTTCCATTATAATCAAGATAAGTTTTGGCTTGAATATAGTTATCTGTCGGGTTCAATTGTGCCTGCACTTTTCCTGTAATAAACAAAATGTTTATCAGAATTATTATTTTTTTCATCAGTTTTTAATTTTTATCATATTCAAAAACAAAAGAAGCTCCTTTACCCGCAATTGCCATTCCGCCATGGTTAGGACCAGGATCAGTTACACTTGGAGTTAAAACAATACTTCCGTTTGTATTTATTGTAACTTTCCATAAAGTATGTGTACCATATTCTATAACATTATTGATGACTTTTGTGGAATTGGGTCTACAAGAAGCTGGAATACTTGCCATTGTACTATTATACCAATAGGTATTGTTTGGAGCAATTATACTCAAATTTGCTTTAAAATGCCCCGAACTTGGTTGGGTTACAAAAGAACTAGCTCCAAGTGTAATCCCGTTCTGTGACATTATATCACATCCAATATAAGTACATGGACTGTTGTTGGCTTCATTTTGACCATTGGTATTGATATCATCCATTGCTTTTTGATCAGCATCTTCCTGGCTAATATCAGAAGAGTATTTTTTTGCAGGCACTACATAGAAATAGGTATTTGATTCTGCATCTGCAGAACAATTTTTTGTAAATACTTTACTTTTTTCTACATTATAAAAGCATGGCACAGCATTAGCCTGATTTTGTCCATTAGTATTGATTTCATCTAACGCTTTTTGATTTGCGTCTGCCTGGCTTATATCAGAGGAATATTTTTTTGCAGGTACAATATAAGTATAGCTTGCAATACCTCCTGGTGGACAGTTCTTAGTGAAGGTTTGGCTTTTTTCTATATTAAAATATAAACAGACAGAATTTGCGTTAGCTACATTCTGCCCATTAGCGCTGATATCATCCAGAGCCTTCTGATCTGCATCCCATGGAGCTATTTCAGACATATATGTTTTAGCAGGAACTACATAAGTGTAAGGATTAGCAAAAGTTCCAACTGTACAGTTATTCTTGGTGAAGTTTTGTTTCTGTTCCGCATTATAATAATATAAATCGTATGTAAATGTAAAATTAACAATTGAAGAAGGGGTATATGCGGCTGTTTCGTATAAAAACTTCAACATGACATCACCATTAGATTCAACAGAAATCGACCACACCCTGTTTCTACTTGTGATTTCTCCATAACGCTTTACAGCAGGTACGCAGTTTCCATTAATTTTTCCAACTTTTACACCTTGTGATAAAAGATTTTTTATCACAATATCATCGTCTATAAATATGCCATCAAAAGTCAACTGAACGGTAACAGGAGAAATTTTAGACACACCTACAGACCAATAAGGAATGGCATCTGAAGAGCTAAAAGTACAAGTAGCGGCTACGCAATTACCATATAAATTTGCCTGCGATTGTCCATTATTCTTTAAATCAGCTAAAGCTTGTAGATTTGCATCATCTTTACTAATAGTAGAACTGTATTTTTTCTCTGGAACGATATATAAATAGCGTTCACCAACTAAACCACTAGTACAATTTTTTTTAATAAAGTAGTTTGATACTTCATCATTATAGAACAGCCCACTGACAGGTTGTTTAAATTTATATTGGTATTCTTTTAGTACCTGATTATCTGCTGAAATAATTTTATCAAGTCTATTAGTATTAGTATTGTACTTATATATTTCCCTGATTCCATTAGCAGGAGTAATACTACTAACTCCTATTAACGGATTATGAGTGTAAGTGGTTATTTGATAGTTGGTCAAATATTGATTTTTTCTAAAATCATTCAAAGCATTATTGAGAGTTTGTTCCGTTAAATCATCCACATCTGCAACAGATTTAGTTTGCAAATCAGTTATGATATTAGACATTCCAGATATTGCTAATAACGAATTATAGTCAAGACCTTCTATTTTCGCTAGAGGCAAGGTTTGATCATATCCCCATATAATACTTGTATTGGTTCCTGATTTTGTATGATATTGCAAAAGATTTCCTTTTGTATCATATTGGTCATATATAATCTCATTTTCTGATGTTTCAGAAGAAGTATCAATTGTATTTAATAGTATAGATTGCGTCTGTTTAGGTAAAAGTTTAGTATGTCCATTCCAGTTTGTACTATAACTTAGTTTGGTTTTAGCGAGTGGAACATTATTTTTATAAATTGTTGTTTCCAAAGGAATACTTAACATGTTTTTCTGAATAAGATCTGCAGAACCTGAAATATCATTAGCATATTTATAAGTTGTTTTTGATTTTGTCTGATCTGCAAAAATAGATTCTTCTGATTTTAAGTTATTGGTTAGGTTAGTATCATAGTTATAGTCAGTTTTTGTACTTATTATATTTCCGCTTAGAAAATCTGTAGTCGTTGTAGAAGTCAGAAGTTGCTGATTAAGATTGATCTTGTAATACCTGTTATATACTAGATGCTCAAAAGCTCCCCATGTTACAAATTGATCCTTATTTTGTAATTTGATAATACTATATTGATTTTCAACTTTTTTCACAGGGATTCCTTGCTCCCCCATATAGTTCGTTTTTAGCAATTTCCCTCTGTAATAACCATAATCTACATATCTAAGTGTTAAATTTTTATAACTATCCTGAACATCTGGAATAACATAATCTTTTTTAATATCTTTATCTGGCATTCCATCAGGAATATTCTCTAAATCTGAAAAATAATTTTTTTTATAGAGTTTATTATTGACCCATTCATTTACCTGTGAATAATTAACAGGATTATTCGTATATGTATTAGTATTTATGCTATTTATTGATTCATTTGGCCTTGTAATATCAAGAACAGGATTAAGAAACATATATATCTGGGGGTGATCCAAATAAACATAAGTAAAGAAAGAGTTATTAATACCACTGCTTTTAGCTGAAAGCGAACCGTTATCAGCATCCCTCTCATAAGTAAAATCTCTGATATTTTGTTCTTTTCCATCAAAATCAATTATTTTTTTTATCCTTGCACCTCCAACAATACCTGTTTGGTTTCTCATGTACTGTAAGAAATGAGAATTTGTATCTCTCCAGATTGTTTTTGAATATATATGAGGCTCATAATAAAAAGAAGAGTGTCCCCCTGTAGGATATTCAATTTTTCTTAGTAGTCCTACGTCACATAATTCAGGATTTGGATTCCTTTGATCCCCAACAATATCAGAACTTAATAAAGAATTATTAAATACATAATCAGGAGTTAATTGGTTATTTTCTGGTTTACCATTCCAATACCCCCAAAAATCAATACCAAAAGTAGCATGGTTGGGCAGATTGGAAGTTTTATAATAATCAAATGAATATTTTTTATCACCATCCATCACAGAAGAAAGGAAAAAATAATCTTTTATCCTATTGTAGTTAAAGTTAATAGCTTTTATTTCTTTATTTTGATTATTGAATACAGATACTTTATTTAATTTAAAAGATTTATATCCATAAGCATATGGAGCCCCATAATGATCAATATATGAAGTGTAAGCAGGAAACTCTGTATAATCAAACGTGATCGTTGCCACATTATCAATGATTATTTTCGCAGGGAATACCTTTTTAACCAAATTCATACTCAGCGCACCTTTAAAATTACCTTCAGGTCCCATATAATAGTTGGTCTCAGTTTTACCAGGTCTAATATCTCTTCTACCTGATACATAAAAGGTCAGGTCAAAAAAACTCTGATTTAATCCTTTGAACGTATTTTCACTATAATCTTGGGGAGGAAAATAATTACCATGACAAAACGTAGTCCAATTAGAGCCATATTTTTTGTTTTCAATAATAACATTGCGACTGTTAACGTATTCAATTTTGGATAAATACCACGACATTATTTTCATATTATAGGAAGGTGTGTATTCTGGAGTTTCGTTTAAAATTCCTAAATCATAGGAAACTTCTAGATTATCAATATCACCTCCAAAATAATATTTGTTTCCTTTTCCATCAGTAATAATAATCTGAGAAGGATCGGGCTTACAGAAAGCGTTGGGATCATTTTGAATAGTAATTCCAGATATATCTATTTTTAGATTAGGATCGTTGGATACTGCTACAGGCTTTAGATCAATACCAATGTAAAAATAACCAGAAATTCCCATGAAATTAAAATTAAATTTATCGGGCTCTAGTTCATAAAACTTTCCTATTTTCTGTTCTGGACTTAAATATGGAAAATGATAATATGGTGGACTTGTAAAAACTGAGGAGCGAGGATATTGTATATCGAAAACATCCTGATTTGTGAGCCCTAGAGATTCGACTGTTCTTGCACCTAAAAGATACCCTCCACCTGTGTGATCCCCGTCTGTAACTGGACTATGCTTAACATCATCAGGAACATTGTTAATAGTTCTGGTAATTGCTCCTCCATAATTTAGAAACCAGTCTTGCCCGACATAATTAGATTGCTTAGCAGGAATAAACCCTGAGGAATTATATGCTAAATTAAGAGCAAAGCTTTCTCCAGTTCCAGGTATTTCTGTGCTGTATAGTGGGACACCAACATCAACACTGCCCGAATAAAGATTTACGGGGGTGTTTCCGAACCTCTCCATTTCGTAGGTTTGCGGTGATTTTATATCAATAGGCTTTGGAACGTATTGTGATGATTGTCCTTGAACATTAAATAATGACACAAAGAATATACTTATTAATACTAATTTTCTCATAATTTGATCAACTTCGCGTTAGCAGTTTTATTTTCATTTGTTTTTATAGTAATCAGATAAGCTCCCTGCACCAAAGCCTGAGTATTAATCTTAGTTACTTTATTTTTAGTTTTCAGGTTCTGAAGCTGTCTTCCACTCATGTCATACAACAGAATATCAGCATCCTTAAAATCAAAGCCGATTTCTACATAAGCATAATCAGACACAGGATTTGGATAGATCTTGATATCGTATTTTTCCATCAACTGATCAACCTGCTTGTCTCCCAGCTTTACAATCTTCCAGTTCTCTTTGCCTAATTCTTCTGCACTTGTTCCTGCCAGAACAATAGAACCATCTCTGTTCAGTTTTAAATCAGAAAGTCTTTCTTCTTTTTGTCTGGATTCTCCTTTTACATGCTTTCTCCACTGTTCATTGCCATTCTGATCCAAATACAGCATCCAGAAAGTTTCATCATCGGCTTGTATTCTTCCTTCTGCCTGAGTATAGCCTCCTAATAGGATTCCTTTGGAAGACTTATCATCTGCTGAATGAAGAACGCTGATTCCCATCAAAATATCCCTATTTTTGAAGTTGTAAGATTTCTGCCACTGCTCCTCTCCTCTTTCATTTAAAGAAATCAGCCAAAGATCTGTTCCTTCTTCAATACCTACAGTTTTATTTCCTGATCTTTCTGATCTGGATTCTCCACCAATGATGAAGCCATTTGAAGTTAGAGCTAGCGTTCTGATGTGATCATCTCCTTTCCCTCCAAAGTTCTTTTCCCATTCTACTTTTCCATTTTTATCGAGTTTTACGATCCAGTAATCACCTTCTCCGAAGTTTTCAGTTTGTTTCGAGTTTCGGGATACGGGATTCGAGTTTTGAACGTTTGACACAGAACCCACACCTCGCATCTCAGAACCCTTTTCAGATCCCGAAATACGAACCTCGGAACTCCTCGAATAGATCCCTAACAATGCTCCTCCATCTTTCGTTGGAATCATCGTTTCTACTTCGTCTAAGCCTTTTCCGCCTAAGACTAATTGGGAGAGTTCTTTTCCGTTTTTATCGATTCTGGTAATTAAGACGTCTTTGGAACCATAACCTTTTGAAGAGTTTTGAACATTCCCTGCAACAAAGAATCCTAAATCTGTAGTTTGAATCACAGCTCTTGCTTCTTCGTCTGAGGAGCTTCCTAAAGTTTTCTGCCACAATTCATCTCCAAATTCATTGATTCTGATCAACCAGATATCTGACCCGCCTTTCGAGTCCTCTTTTTTATCCAATCCCTTTCCTGAATAGGAAGTTCCGGCTAATAAAAATCCACCATCTTGTGTGGTTACTGTTGCTGATAAATAATCATGATTTGATCCCAAGAAGTATTTCTCCCAGGCTTCTTCTCCCTGCTGATTCAATTTTACCAGATGGAAATCATAACCATTGTTTTGTTTGCTCGTTTGCTGTAATTTGTCGCTCTGAATCGAGCTTCCCGTTATCAGATACTGCTGATCAATAGTTGTGGTGACCTGGCTAAGAAAATCCTGAGTAGAGGATTTGATATCTTTTTGCCATACCACTTCCTGGGCAGAGATACTCAGGACCGTGCATAAGATGAATGCACCGAGGTAGATTTTTTTCATTCCCGTATTGTTGTTTTTTGAGTTAGTAATTAGTTTCTTAAAACTGCGCGAATTTAACACTTTTTAAGACATGAAAATTATTTTAATGTGGTATGCTGTAAATCATACTATTTATTGTTAAATCCTCTTTAAAACATATTAAACTTGTCTTATTCTATTACAAAACTATCTTAACATTGCGACAAAACCTGTCGCATTAAAAACAAAAAAGGGCCAACTCAAAAGAATTGACCCTTCCAAAAAACATTAACTGTTTATTGATAGAATTATGATGTTTTATTTCCAGCCTCCACCTAAACTTTTATAGATGTCAACTACTGTGCTGAGCTGTTTCTGTTTTGCCTCAATAAGTTCCATTTTAGCATCCAAAGCATCTCTTTGATTCAAAAGAACTTCAAGATAATCTGCTCTGGAATTACGGAATAACTGATTGGCAATATCAATAGACTGATCCAGGGCTTTGGTTTCCTGTGATTTCAACTGATAATACTGATCTATATTTTTAACCTTTGACATCAGATTGGCAACATCCAGATAAGCATTCAAAATGGTTTTATCATATTCGTACAACGCCTGAACCTGTTTTGCATCTGCTGTCTGGAAATTCGCTTTTATGGCACTTTTGTTAATAAGTGGTCCTGCCAATTCACCTGCCAGATTATAAGCAATGGATTCAGGTAATTTAACAAGATAAGATGGTTTGAAAGCCTCCAACCCTAATGTTGCAGAAATTTCCAGAGAAGGATAAAACTCTTTTCTTGCTGCTTCCACATCCAGCTTTGATGCTTTTAATTCCAGTTCTGCCCGCTTGATATCAGGACGGTTTGCCAATAGCTGTGATGGAATTCCGGTATAGACTGTCGGAGGAATCGTAGACATAAAGTTTTCCTTTGTTCTCACAATGGGCTGTGGATATCTTCCCAAAAGCGCATTAATTCCGTTTTCCTTCTCAGTGATCTGTTGGCGGATTGTATATTCTGCAGCCTTAGATTTCGCCAATTCTGCTTCAAATTTTTTCACTGCCAGCTCTGTTGCAGCTGCAGCTTCTTTCTGAATTTTGGAAATTTCCAATGCTCTTTGCTGAAGTTTGATATACTGCTGTATGATATCCAACTGATTATCAAGAGCCAGTAATTCATAATAATTGTCTGCAACTTCTTCAATAAGATTAGACAGAACAAAGTTTTTCCCTTCTACTGTAGAAAGATAATGAGCTACTGCAGATTCCTTTTCAGTTCTGAGTTTTTTCCAGATATCAATTTCCCAGCTTGCATTTAATCCCGCTTCAAAATTCCCAAGTGGATCTGGCATTTCTTTCCCAGGCTCTATTTCTGTAGTAGCATCGCCAGCCCCTTCACTGGTATAGCGGCCAGCTTTTTTTAGCCCGGCACCTATTCCCGCAGAAACAGTAGGAGTAAGCCTTCCTTTTTTAGCTAAAACACCACTTTTCGCAATTTCAATCTCCTGAAGGGTAATTAATAGTTCCTGATTATTTTTTAAAGCAGTTTCAATCAGGGTTACCAGGTTTGGATCCGTAAAGAATTGTCTCCATGGAGTTGTTCCACTATTGTTATTGGCATCCTGCTGCTCTTCCTGATTAAAGTTCTGAGGAATATTTTCTTTTACTTCGTCTTTTATGACAGTCGCCATGGGTGCCTTACAACTTGCAAGAACAAGTGATAAGGCAATGGCTGTGATTATATTTTTAGTCTTCAAATTTTCCATCATGTTCATAAGGTTCAGTTTGTTCTGTTAAAGGATTCTCTTCTTCATATTTCGCCAGCCTGGACTTGTCTGCAATCGTTCCGAAGATGTAATATAATCCTGGGATAATCATCAATCCGAAAATGGTTCCGATCAACATCCCTCCTGCCGCTGCAGTACCAATTGTCCTGTTACCAACTGCTCCCGGCCCTGTTGCAATAACCAATGGAATCAAACCGGCAATGAATGCAAACGATGTCATCAGAATCGGACGGAAACGAATGGCTGCACCTTCAATAGCCGCTTTTGCTACAGGAATTCCTTCTTCTGCTTTTTTCTGTACGGCAAACTCAACAATCAACACCGCATTTTTACCCAAGAGCCCGATGAGCATGACCATGGCCACCTGTGCATAAATGTTATTTTCCAATCCTAAAAGTTTTAAGCATAAAAACGCTCCGAAAATACCTACCGGAAGGGATAAAATTACCGGAAGCGGAAGGATAAAACTCTCATATTGTGCAGAAAGAATCAGATAAACAAATCCTAAACATACCAGGAAGATAAATACAGCTTCATTTCCACGGCTTACTTCATCTTTTGAAATACCCGCCCAGTCGATACCAAAACCTCTTGGAAGTGTTTTATCTGCGACTTCCTGAATAGCCTTAATCGCTTGTCCACTACTATATCCGGGTGCCGGAGTTCCACTCACCTCTGCAGAGTTATACATATTATGTCTTGTGATCTCAGACAGTCCATATACCTTTTCCAATCGCATGAAGTCTGAGTAAGGAACCATTTGATCTTTATCATTTTTAACATACAGTTTCAACAGATCTGTTGGCAGAGCACGGTATTGAGGTCCTGCCTGAACAATTACCTTATAAGGTCTGTCAAAACGGATGAAACTCGTCTCATAGTTGGACCCGATCAATGTAGATAAGTTGTCCATTGCTTTTTCAATGGTTACTCCTTTTTGTTCTGCAAGATCATTATCAATCTTGAGCATATATTGTGGGAAACTCGCGGAATAGAATGTAAATGCCGATCCAAGTTCCGGACGTTTTTTAAGCTCCTTCACAAAGTCATTACTCACCTGCTCCATTTTATGATAGTCTCCGCTTCCTGCTTTATCAAGCAGACGAAGTTCAAACCCACCGGCAGCTCCATATCCCGGAACGGAAGGCGGTTGGAAAAATTCTATATTGGCACCTGGGATATTCTTCGCTTTTTCCTCAAGTTTTTCTATGATTTCAGCGGCGGATTCTTTACGTTCTTCCCAGCTTTTAAGGTTGATCAGACAAGTTCCAGAGTTGGATCCGGTACCTTCTGTCAAAATCTCATATCCTGCCAGAGATGAAACAGACTGCACGCCGTCAATATCTTCAGATTCTCTTAAAAGTTCTTTAGCAATCTGATTGGTTCTTTCTAATGTAGATCCCGGAGGAGTCTGGATAATAGCATAGATCATTCCCTGATCTTCAGCCGGAATAAATCCTGAAGGCAAAGAGTTACTCAGGAAGAATGTACAGGCACAGAATGCTAGCAGTAACGGTAATGTGATTGTTTTTTTCGTCACTGTTTTATTCAGCATCTTCTCATATTTCCCTGCTCCTTTTGTAAAGATGTTATTGAATTTATCCAGGAAAATCGTAACCGGAGTTTTCTTTTTAGGCTTTCCGTGGTTATTTCTTAAGATCAACGCACACAATGCCGGTGTTAAAGTAAGTGCCACAACTCCGGATAAGATAATGGATGAAGCCATTGTAATAGAGAACTGACGGTAAAATACTCCTACAGGTCCGGACATAAATGCAATCGGAATAAATACGGATGCCATTACCAATGTAATTGCGATAATTGCCCCACTGATTTCATGCATTGCTTCTTCTGTTGCCTTCAATGGAGAAAGGTGTTTTTCTTCCATCTTGGCGTGTACGGCTTCAATTACCACAATCGCGTCATCTACTACAACCCCGATTGCCATTACCAGGGCAAAGAGGGAAATCATATTCAGGGTAATTCCAAAGGCAGACATTACAGCGAATGTTCCTACCAATGAAACCGGAACGGCTAACGCCGGAATCAATGTTGAACGCCAATCTCCAAGGAATAAAAATACCACAATAGCAACCAAAACGAAGGCCTCAAATAAGGTATGGATTACTTTTTCCATAGAGGCATCCAGGAATCTGGAAACGTCATAACTGATATCGTAATGCATCCCTTTAGGGAAGTTATTCTTTTCAAGATCCTTCATCAATGCTTTTACGTTTTTGATAACGTCACTTGCATTAGATCCGTAGGATTGTTTTACCGTAATTGCCGCGGATGGTTTTCCGTTCAATGTGGAATAAATATCATACATGGAGCTTCCGAATTCTATGTCTGCAACATCTTTCAGTCTTACAGATTCTCCATCCGGCTTTGCTTTTAAGATAATGTTCCCATAATCTTTTTCGTTATTGAAACGTCCCGGATATTTTAATACATATTCAAATGACTGAGAGCGTTTTCCTGAACTTTCTCCCGTTTTACCCGGAGAAGCTTCCAAACTCTGCTCATTCAGAGATTCCATTACTTCATCAGCTGAAATATTATAAGCTGTTAATCTATCTGGTTTAAGCCAGATACGCATTGCATATTCACGGGTTCCCAGGATATCGGCAAAACCAACACCGCTTACCCTTCTCAATTCAGACATTACGTTAATATCTGCATAGTTGAAAAGGAATTTCTGGTCAGCTTTAGGATCATCACTGTACAGGTTAATATACATCAACATGTTCGGTTCCTCACGAGTGATTTTCACCCCTTCACGTACTACAAGAGGAGGAAGTTTATTCACCACTGAAGATACACGGTTCTGAACGTTTACTGCAGCTACGTTGGGATCTGTTCCCAGGTCAAATACAATCTGAATGGAAGCTTCCCCATCATTTCCGGCATCCGAGGTCATATATTTCATACCCGGAACCCCGTTTAATCCTCTTTCCAAAGGGATAACTACGGATTTAATCAACAATTCGTTGTTAGCTCCGGGATATTCTGCGGTAATATTTACTTTAGGCGGAGAAATGGATGGGAACTGCGTCACGGGAAGTTTTACCAGTGATAATATCCCCATAAATACAATAATCAATGAGATTACTATAGACAGAACTGGTCTGCGAATGAATTTCTTAAACATACTACTTCATTTTAGAGACCACTACTCTGCTTTTAATTTCAATGATTGAAGAACTTTCTTAGGGTCCTGGAATTTTGTTTTCACCTTTTGGTCATCCTTCACTTTCTGAACTCCTTCCAAAAGGATCTGATCTCCTTTTGATATTCCTGAACCTACTACATAAAGATCCGGAAGTTCATAAGCTATTTTGATATTTCGGGATTTCGTTACTCCGTTTTTATCAACCACAAATACATATTTCTGATCCTGAATCTCATAAGTAGCTTTCTGAGGAATAATTAATGCATTATGAACAGGCATTGACATCTGTATTTTCCCTGTTTCGCCATTTCTCAAAAGCTTATCAGGATTCGGGAACTTGGCACGGAACGCAATATTACCTGTTTCGTTATCAAATTCTCCTTCTATGGTTTGGATTTCACCTTTCTGCAAATAGGTTTCTCCATTCGCTGTGATCAGGGATACCTGATTGCTTCCTCTGTCTGCAGCGTGAGTCTGATAACTTAAATATTCCGGTTCAGAAACGTTAAAGTAAGTATAGATACTTGTGTTATCTGACAATGAAGTCAGCAAATCACCTTCATCTACAAGACTTCCAAGTTTCAAAGGAATTCTGTTGATAACACCAGAGAACGGTGCTTTGATATCAGTAAATGAAAGATGGATCTGAGCCAGTTTCATTTCAGCATTAGCAGCATCCAGCTTGGCTTTTGCCATTGCTTTTTCATTTTTAGAAACAATATTGTTTCCTGCTAATGTACTTGCATTTTTCAATTCGATAGAAGCCTGTTCTACCTCTGCTTTTGCTTTTAATAATTCTGCCTGGTACAATTTAGGCATGATTCGGAACAATGTCTGTCCCGCCTGTACGTATTGTCCTTCATCTACAAAGATTTTTTCCAGGAAACCTTTTTCCTGAGCTCTTACTTCAATGTTTTTTACAGATTGAATCTGGGCTACATATTCTTTGTTGATTACAGTGTCCATTACTACAGGAGATGTCACCGGATATACGGTAACTTCTTCTTTTTCTTCTTTTTTCTTATTGCAGCCAACCGCCAACAGAAGGGCACTCAGCGCAATTCCCGAAGCAACTCTCTTTATCATAATTCTAGAGTTTATATAAATCGTTAATGTTTTGATAGAAATAAAAACGGTAATAAAAGGGGGTACGATGTGATGATTACCAGCATACACAACGCAAAGTATTTCTACCCGGAATCAGGTAGAAAATGAGTAGATTGATGAAATTTTAAATTCTAATAGAACGGATAAGAATAAATCTTTTGGTGGCAAAGCCAAGAATAAAGCCATGAATATCAGGTCTAAACCTTTTATGGCTTTTTAACCCAAAAATATAAACCAGGCTGAAAACTCCTGCAAAAACAACAATAGCCTGCCATACATCAGACAGCTGGAAATCATTTTCTGCAAGTTCTAATGTGGAATTGTCTACGGTATCGGCCATCTGCTGAACAGAAAGTTTTTCAAAAGTCTGATTAAGACGGTTGGCTCTTTTCGGCAGATGATGAGAAACATGACCTGAATAGTCATTTCGAAGAGTTTTAACGTTGAGTCTGCTTTCTACTACAAAGAGCAGAAAAAGACCAGTTAAAAAGTATACTATAAAGTTTCTCATTTTGAAGTTGCAAATGTACACCCAGATTATGATATTATCATCATGGATTAACAAAATTTAACTCTTCTTTAAAATACCTGAATATAAAAAGGTAATAAATATTAAATTTCTCTTTTATTCAAGCATAATTCGGGCAATCCTGATATCTAATCTATGCAGGTTTCAATTTTCAAAAACTAAGCCACTTTTGTTGATTTAAGGAAATTTTAATTTTAAAGCTGTTGCGTTTTTGAACATTTAAGTGACCTGGTACTCTATTTTAAAAGTTTCTATACTCTAACCTAAACTTTATCATAAATTAGAATTATTAACATTTACTTATTGTTACTCTCTTCTTTTTGAATTATTTTTGCCGAAAATTTACACAACAAATGATAAACGAAAAAAAAACACTTTATACTCTTGAGAATAAGATGGTTAAAAATCCCGCATTAACAACCATTATCCCCACTTTTCTACAATAATTATTACTTTCAGTTTTGTGAATAATGTTTCAAAAAACAGTGAGTTAAAATCAAAAAAATTTAAATTTACTGTTACTTTATGTAAAATTAACATATATTTATTAAAAATATTTGTAAATTTATATAGTATTAATATCATAATTCATGAAACACTTTAAAATCACTTATCACTATGAAAAAATTATTAACACCAATCCTTTTGGGATTGACCATTCTTTCCCTAACAGCGTGTAAACATCCCGGAAAAGAAGCTGAAACCATTACCGCTGCTACTCCCGAAAACACAGACGAAATTTTCAAAGATGTGTATGTTGACAGCTATGGAGAAAAGATAGAAGTAACCATCAACAACACTAAAAATACCGCAACAATACATTTAAACGGTAAAACTTTTGACCTTAAAAAAAGCGATGCTTTACCTGAGTATACAGCCTCCAATGAAGAGTATCAATATTCTGATATTAAAGGAAATATAACTTTCCTTAAAAAGAATGTAGACATGGTGCTGTTCCATCTTAAACAGGCAAAAAAAGAGTCTGGACCGGCAAAAATGGCATCGTATTAGCATAAGGAATAGCATTCAACTAAAAAAAATAAACATTATGAAAAGTTTATATTATTATTTATCGGTACTTGTTATCGCAACATTTCTTGTTGTTTCATGTAAAACACAAAACGCACAAAAAGCGACTACTGATATTACTGGAAAAACATGGAAACTTACAGAGCTTAACGGGAAACCAATTGAACTTAAAAACCCTAAAAACAATCCTCATTTCAAACTTAATATGGATGGAATGAGATATGAAGGTCATGCCGGATGTAACGGATTTGGAGGAACTTTCGAGATCAAACCTGAAATCATGAGAATAAAATTCAATCAGGGAATGTCTACGATGATGGCTTGTGAAGATCTGGATATTGAAAACCAGTTTACAAAAGCAGTCCTTGCTGCAGATAACTACTCTGTAAATGGAAATACGCTTACATTAAACAAGGCAAGAATGGCTCCTTTAGCTAAATTTGTTCTTCAGTAATTGAATCTTTTATAGTAAAAATATAAAGACACCTTTTTGATAAGGTGTCTTTTTCATTTATATAGGATTACTCTTTTTTATTGTACATTATATAGCAAATCAAAAGGCTTATATTCACAAGAACTGCAAATGAATTTGACAAAATAATTGGCAGCTCATCTTTTTCAAAACCATACCATACCCACAACGAAAGTCCTGAAATAAGGACCAGAAGCATGAGCAGAGAGATATCTTCTACATTTTTTTCTCTGATCACCTTTACAAGCTGCGGAATCATCGAAACCGAAGTAAGAAAACCGGCAATGATTCCTAATATATTTTCGTCCATTTATTTTACAATTTTGAATATTTATGCCAGGAAATGCTATTGAAACCTCTTAGATGAAACTTCTTCATGCAACGGAGTACCGTCTTCAATAAAACGGAATAAATCCCTGGAAAAATAGCAGCCATTGAGAATACCGCGGGCGCCCATTCCATTAAAAACATATAAATTATTCCATGTTTCATGTCTTCCGATGATTGGCCTTCTGTCTTTTACAGTAGGACGGAAGCCAAAATGTACTTCCTCGACTTCAAAATCATAAGGATAAAATTCAGAAAGCCCGTTGACCAGTTGAGAGACTGCAGAATCATCAATATGGTGGTGAAGCTGGTCTCTGTCGTAAGTTCCGCCATAAAAATAAAGTCCGTTTCCGGTTGGAAATAAGAAATGTTTCTTTTTAATGGTGATGTTTTCCGGAATCGGTTGGGAAAGTTTCACTTTTATATGATGTCCTTTATTGGGAACCACCGCTGTTTCTGAAAAGTATGGATTATCTTTCACTCCCATTCCTTCGCAAAAAATAATATTTTTGAAATAAAAATCTTTATAAACGGATTCAGAAGGGTTCAATTTGGTATAATCGAATCTTTCTTTTACCAAATGATCATTTTTTTCCAAATAATTGAATAAACCGCTAAAAAAACCATTAACATTGAGTCTGGCAGACTGATTCACCTTTCCGGTCTGAAAATCGTTTTTTACCCCGTTTAAACGATCAAAATTTTCATCAAGAAAAGCCGATAATTCTTCATTTCCTGATTTCTTTAACCAAAGATTCTGTTCATTCTCATCATGAAAAATTCTATGGATGGGAGCATTGATCAGATAATTTTCTCCGGTATAAGATTCTATTTCTTTAAGACTGTCTTTAAGATAGTTTATTTGTTCCTGTGCTTTCCAGAATGTGGTAAACTTTTTAAGAACAACGGGATTGATAATTCCGGCAGAAATCTGTGAAGCACTTTTTCTTCCTTCAGAAAAGATCACAAACGATTTATTGTTCTTAATTAGCTGATGAGCCAGGAAAAGCCCTGCATATCCGTCTCCTACAATAATATAATCTACATTTTTCATGAGAAATTTCATTTATTTAAAGGTCATATGTAATCGCCTATGTCATTGATTATTGATCGGCAATAAACAAAGGGTGATTTCATAATAAAAAAACCTGAGTAAAAATACTCAGGTTTTCTATAAATATCAAGTGAAATCTAGTAATTCCACATATCATTTTCCATATCAAGAATCTGCGATTTGATTCTATCGCTTTCTTCCAGCTGTTCTTCAGCATTTCTAGGAATATAGTCTTTGATTGTACCATCTCCTAAACCGCTTGAAGACTTGTAGATAATAGAAGAGAATCTTCTTGCATTGATGATATCATCAAAAGATAGGTCTGCAGAAGAATTTTTTCTATTGAAAACATAATTGTTTGCTAAAATATCACGAGCACTTGGATAATAGATCCAGAATAAGTCGATCAATTCATCAGCACCAGCTAAAGGCTGACCGTCAGGACCGATTCTTCCAACAGATGTAGGATCTGGTCCCATAGCTGCGATACCCAAAGGTCTGTATTTCATCTGACCGTCTCTCTTATCGATGAACCACATACCCATCACTTTAAGAACTTTCACTTTATCAGTTGTTGTTCTGATGATATCTGTTAATCTTTTTTTCTCATCTTCTGTAAGGGTTCTTCCAGAGTTAAGAATATCAATTGCTTCTTCGTCAAGTCTTACACTTTCCAATCTTTTCTGAATAGCTTCAGGTGAAAGTCTTGTCACAAAGTTTTCGTCATCATAAACTTCCTTAATGTCTCCTTTAAGAGCTCCATCAAGTAATAACTGATATAAAGATCTTGTAGAACTTGAAAGAAGACCATCCGGATTGTCATAATAGAATGGCTGGTTGATCTTATCATTCATATCAATGATTTCCCAAACAAACATACTTTTGTAAATATCTTTGTCATCAACGAAACCATATTCAAGAGGCTTTACTTTATTGCTGATAACAGTATCCCCTGCTTTTCTCATTGATTCAGATCTCATTTGTCTAAATTCCTCGGGAGAAGCAGCATTCAGAATAGTCTGGGAAAACGCGAATCCCGAAACTAAAACCAAAAGGGTGCTAATATATTTTTTCATAATATGATTTTACAAATTAACCTTATTGTACATTAATAATTACAGGTGAAATTTCCTTAAGTCTCTGGTTACCCAATCCTGTAGCCGTTGCCTGAATATCATAGATCTGAACTACATCACCAGGTCTTAGGTTTCTAAGCATACCTTCTGCTCCTGATAATGAGCTACCTTGAATCAGAGTACCTGCTTTTCCTGGAAGCTTGATAATGAAGCTGTTCACAGTAAACGAAACAGGGAAGTCAAAGTCAGGTAAAGTAGCTGATACAATCTGGTTAGGTATAGAACCTGCCGGCATAAAGTTTACAGCCTTACCTCTGATCTGACCCTGAGGTCTAGGAATATTCTTAATTCTGTACTCAAATACCTGAGAAACTGTCTTACCATATGGATCTGTTCCTGATAATGTTAACTTCACTACATTTCCTGTAGTAGGAGTTACATCCCATTTACCTGGACCTTTACCTTTCACAGTAGCACCTGCAGCAGATAATGAAAGTTTAGAATTGTCAGCACCTAAGATTGATCCTGAAACAGGGTTCTCAAGTCCTCTATACATTACATTCATTTTATCGGCAGAAAGCAATAATCCTTTTTCAAGTTTTACTTCTCTAGGTCCTGCGATTACATTATAAGTATGTGTCCAAGGGAAAGATTGCGGCTTACCTGAAGCATCTGTTAATGTAATTGTACCTCCTAATTTATGTTCACCAATTCCAGAACCTGAAATTTGCGTAATACCTTTACCATTCTCCACTCTGCTTACACCAGAGATACTGATTTTGTTACTGTTAGAATATGTTCCTAACATTACTTTTACTTCAGCCTGTTTTCCTGCCTGGATATCAACCGGACCTGAAACAATAGGCTCGTAGCTTGAGAATTTAATATTCGCATCTACTTTTTCCTGAAGCAATAGAGCTAATGCATCAGATTGTACGTTTCTGGCATCATTTTGGATAATCTCCAAATTAGATATTGCAGCAATTAGCGGCTGATGATAAAATTTATTCTGGAACCAAGTCTTTTCATTTGGAGATGTCCCTTTAGGATATTCCGCAATAAGAGACTTGTTAGCTCTTGCCACTAAATCCTGTAGCTGAGCATTGCTTCCAAAAGTAGTATTGATGTAGTTTCTTACATCATCAATTTTAGCTTTCAGATCTAATGCATTCTTTGAAGGAGTATTTTCATCACCTTCTTTGAAGAAATATTCAGTAGTTGCTTCGTTGTTATTAAGTGCAGCAAAGTTTTCACTTACATCAATATCTTTTCCTGTTTTAGGATCTTTATCATGAAATTCAGATTGTTTTTTCAACAAATCTTTAACATCCTGAGCAGATTTCACTAACGCATCAATTTTGGTTTTCAATACTTTGTACTGAGCCCAAGGCTGCGCGTAGGTATCCGGAACTTGCTGAGCCTTAGCTTCCAATGTTCTTTCAAAGATCTTCTCGTTCTTTTTTTCTGTTAAAGTTCTGGTTTCATTCAATGCTCTGGTAGAGTCATAGTATGATCTGATGATTTCTGCATCAATATTTAGGGCCATCATCGCGATGAACACCAAATACATCAGGTTGATCATCTTCTGACGAGGGGTCTGTTTTCCTTGTGCCATTCTCTTTTCTTTGTTTTTTGATTAAGTAGTTAAATTTAGAAATGGTTAGGAATTAAGACTTCATAGCAGTTAACATACCACCATAAACTCTATTTAAGTTATTAAGATTAGAAGTTAAACCTTGTAGCTCTTGATTGAATTTCTCAGATTGCTCTGCGGATTTCTGCATATCTGCTACATATTTGTTAGCAAATTCTGATTGCTTTTTACCGCTTTCAAGTTGCATTGCATAAAGAGCATTCATGCTTTCCATATGCTGAGCAGCTTTATTTAATTGGTCATTATATTTATGAGTAGAAGCAGATACGTCAACAGTTTGATTGATCTGATCTACAGAATTTGAAAATTTATCAATTCCTGTTCTTAGTCTTTCAAATAATTGAACATCTAATCTAGCGTCTTCAAGCATTTTGTCCAATTTGGTAGAAAGAGAATTTTCTAATTCAGCAAATTGAGCTGCAGCGTTGTTATTTCTAGAAGATACATTAGAGTGTAATGGGTTAGGATTAGCATGCTTATCTAATAATTCAGGATAAACATTTTCCCAAGCATAAGACTCTTCAGATTTTGGAGGGTCAAATGCAAAAATGATAAAGATAATCGCTTCAGTAATAAGTCCCACGGTAAGAGCGATGTTACCGTTAATTGGTCCCAAGGTAATGTGAGTAATTTTAAGCCAAGCTCCAAGAATTACAATTGCAGCACCGAATGAATAAAAGAAATTCATCCAAGCATCTTTAGTCTTAAACATATTGAGTTAGTTTTTTTAATGTTAAATAAAATTGTTATTGAAAAATTGTCTGATTAATTTCTGTTAACTCTTCTTGGTTTAACAGCTGCTTCAGGGATATCCTGTACAGTTCTAAATCCGATATAGCTTCTTGCGGAATCTTTTCTTTCCCAATCTCTAGCACCTGTCATTAGTGCATATCCTATATCTTTCCAAGATCCACCTCTTACAGATTTCTTCGTATCTTTTTTATCCTTAGTAGAAGGATTTAATGTAGAAGTGAATCCAGCTGATGAATTGTTAAACGAAGATAATGTCCATTCAGAAACGTTTCCAGCCATATCAAATAACCCAAACCCATTTTTCTTAAATTTCTTAACTGGAGCTGTATATGTATAAGTACCTTTTTTCTCATCTTCCATATAGTTACCTCTCTTCGGTTTGAAGTTGGCAAGGTAACATCCTCTGTCATCCATTAAATATGGACCTCCCCAAGGATAAGTAGCATTTTGCATTCCTCCTCTGGCAGCATATTCCCATTCTGTCTCTGTTGGAAGACGGAATACTAATGGTTTTTGTTTTTTTCTTTTTAAACTTTCGTTGTAATCAGATTTCAATTTAGATCTGAAGTTACAATAAGCCCTTGCCTGATCCCAGGTTACCCCAACAACAGGATAGTCTTTGTAAGCCTTGTGCCAGAAGTACTGTTCAAACAATGGCTCATTGTAAGCAAAGTGGAAATCTTTTACCCAAACTGTAGTATCAGGATAGATCGCGATACTTTCGCTTTTCAGGTAATTAGCTCCTCTTTCGTTATCTGCAACTGCAGCGTCCATATCTCCCCAACGGTAAGTATATTTAAGCTTGCTTACATCTAAAATTCTTTCGTTTCCAATTCTGGAAGAAGAAGGCAGATACATAGATTCTAAAACTTCTGCGTATTCTACATCCGGATATTTTGTTGTGCTCCAGTGCAAAGGAATTTTCCAATCTAATCTTTTGCTGGCATCATAACTTCCGTCTTCCCGGCCGCCCTGGCCTTCCATATATTCTTGATAAGGTGTTAAATTTTCTTCTTTTTTAGCAAGGTATGCATAATCCCCTATGCTAGCTCCTTTACGTCCGCCTTCATCACCACCTTCTCCGGCAGCTTCAGCAAGTAAAGTTCTCGCAATAGAGTCTCTTACATAGTTGATAAATACTCTGTACTCCGAGTTGGTAGTTTCTGCTTCATCCATGAAGAAAGAAGAAACAGTAACTGTCTTCAATGCTGTTTTTTCAGGAGTATTTGTTGGATCCTGGTCTGCTAAACCAGCAACAAATGAACCTGCAGGAATTGCGACCATTCCGTATGGTCTTTCCGCAACAAATGATTTAGTTTTTTCTCTTGGTATCAATTCTCCTTTTGTTCCTGGCTTCCCTACAGAAGAGCTGCCACCACCTGAACAAGATACCGATGCTACCGACGCAGACAATAATAAAAGAAATATCCTTTTCATGTTAATTTTTATAATTAAGCCGTAAATATATAATTTTTTTAAGAAACTTTTAAGATTTTTTTTGAAATAACGGAAGAAATCTAAATTTATTTTATTTACAACTACTTTTTATTCCACGGTAACAGATTTTGCAAGGTTTCTCGGTTGATCTACGTTTGCCCCTCTATATACTGCAATATAATAAGCAAGCAGTTGCAGAGGTACGGAAGCAACGATTGGTGAGAAACATTCTGAAGTTTCAGGGATTTCAATAACATAATCTGCCATTTCACTCACCTGACGGTCTCCTTTATTCACTACAGCGATAATTTTACCTTTTCTCGCTTTAATTTCCTGAACGTTACTTACAATTTTATCATAGTGGCCTTTTTTAGGTGCTATAATTACAATTGGCATGTTTTCATCGATCAGGGCAATTGGACCGTGCTTCATTTCTGCAGCCGGGTATCCTTCTGCATGGATGTAAGAAATTTCTTTTAATTTTAATGCTCCCTCAAGGGCAGCCGGATAATTGTATCCTCTTCCTAAATAAAGGAAGTTTGTAGCTTTCACAAAATCTTTTGCAATATTTTGAGTCAGCTCATGGGTCGTACTCAACACTTCTTCAATTTTCTTAGGGATAGCATCAAGCTCAGCAATTAAGCTCATAAATTCAGCGTTTCCTAAGTTTCCGTTGTGTTTTCCTAATTTAAATGCGATTAAAGTAAGAATAGTAAGCTGTGCTGTAAATGCTTTTGTAGAAGCAACCCCGATTTCAGGACCGGCATGCGTATACGAACCGGCATCAGTAATTCTTGCAATTGAAGAATCTACAACATTACATATACCATATATAAATGCACCTTTTTCTTTTGCCAGTTTTAAAGCAGCCATCGTATCCGCTGTTTCTCCGGACTGAGAAATGGCAATCACCACATCTTTATCCGTAATGATTGGATTTCTGTATCTGAATTCTGATGCGTATTCTACTTCAACAGGAATTCTTGCATATTCTTCTATAAGATATTCTCCGATAAGACCAGCATGCCATGAAGTACCACAAGCAATAATGATGATTCTGTTGGCATTTTTAAACTTTTCAACATGATCCCAGATCCCTGCCATTTTAATCACTCCTTCATCTACAAGAAGTCTTCCTCTCATTGTATCGTGTACAGACTTAGGCTGTTCAAAGATTTCTTTAAGCATGAAATGCTCGTATCCACCTTTTTCGATCTGCTCAAGGCTCATTTTAAGCTCCTGAATTTCCGGCTCAATTTTAGAGTTT
Source organism: Chryseobacterium viscerum (assembly GCF_025949665.1). Classification (NCBI taxonomy): domain Bacteria; kingdom Pseudomonadati; phylum Bacteroidota; class Flavobacteriia; order Flavobacteriales; family Weeksellaceae; genus Chryseobacterium; species Chryseobacterium viscerum. The sequence goes on from NZ_JAPDFT010000003.1 coordinate 185,369, forward strand.
TCATTAATGGTTCTGATATCTACTCCATTTTCAAGAGAGATTGTTGCCATATGCCCTTCTTCAAGGTAAATAGCTTCTTTTGTAAATTCTACGAAAGGAGAAGCATCAGATGCAATAAAATATTCTTTATCTCCGATTCCGATAGCAAGAGGAGAACCTAATCTTCCTACCACCAATACTCCAGGATAATCTTCATGAAGTACAGTGATTGCATAGGCTCCATATACTTCATTCAATGCATATCTTACTGCAGTCGGGAAATCAGTTTCAGGATTAATATCCATAAAATACTGGAAAAGGTTTACCAATACTTCTGTATCAGTTTCTGATTTGAAAGTAAATCCTTTTTCCGTAAGCATTGTTTTAATAGTATCATAGTTTTCAATAATACCATTATGTACAACTGCTATTTTTCCATTGTTTGACAAGTGCGGATGGGAGTTTCTATCGCTTGGAACTCCGTGGGTAGCCCAACGCGTGTGCCCCATTCCAATTTTATATTTCCCTTTTAATTCTTTCGAAATATTCACCAAATCCTCAACCTTGCCTTTTGTTTTTTCTACTTCAAGTTTATTGTTTGAACCTTCTAAAACAATTCCGGCACTGTCATACCCTCTATATTCTAATCTTCTAAGACCATTAATTACAATTTCGTAAGCGTCTTGAAAACCTGTATATCCTACTATTCCGCACATATTATATTTTGTCTAGTGTATTTTGTATTTATTGTATTCTATTTTTTCGTCGCATAAGTCACCAACAGCTGGATTCTTTTTGGATTGGTATTCGCTTTATCTATACCTGTCAGAATAATTCTGTTCATATCAAAAGCTCTTGTTGTATTACGAACTCCTAAAAGGGTTCCTGTAGCATTTGCAGCGAATGTTCCTGCACCGATCACTAATGGTTTATTAACAATTGGCACATCTTGTCCATTAACTGTTTCCTTTTTTTCTTCAACAAGATCCTTGATTGTTTTTGTTACTATAATATCATAGTAATCTTTATCCTTGTTGTAGTTATATAAACCAAGTCCTGTTGATAAGTCTGATGTATAAGCTAATTTGGAGAAATCAATAGTACCATTACTATTTAATGTATTGGTTAGAATTGTAAATCTACGATCTTCTGTTGAGTTGGTATTCTTCCAGCTTAAAGGATCTACATATACTCTTATCTTAGCACTTAAAATACCTGCTTTCTTTTCAACATAGATCTTCCTAAGGTCTGCAATTGTCTCATCTTTAATTTTCATTACTACAGAAGGACCACCCATTCCCTGAATATAAAGCTTTTCATCACCTACAGAAGAATTACTTGCTGCTACTGCATTGGCCGCAGGAGTCCCGGCATTGTTATATTCATACAGTCCGATATGAGCACTAGCACCTCCTAAGTTGAAAGCAAGATTTGTTTGTGGCCTTGTTGTATTCCCGTTCTCTGTTTTATCATATTTATAATACATGATAAGCTGAAGGTCATTTGGAGAGAACTGGTAAAGATATCTATCAGTTTCGTCCACAGAAATCTTTATCCCTTTGAAATATCTGATAAAGTTAGAAGCATCCTGAAGTTCAGGTTTTCCTTTTTTATCAAGGATATGAGTCTGGAAAAAGTTTGTATTGCTTAGTTTCATTCTGAATCCAAGGTTTCCTGTAAATACAACTGAATTATCGGATTTCTTGGTAACAGATATAGAATTAATGTTACCATCAAACACTCCTGATCCTAATAACTCACCAGTACTTATACTCGTACCCGCATTGGAACGTTTGAACTTATCATCATTTGAATCTAAGAACGTAGTTACTTCGTGTACATTGATTTTCATTGATTTTGAAGCCCCTCCTATTTTACCGTATTTACGAACAGGATAAGTTTTCTTCTCAATTGAAACGGCTGTAGCCACTCCATCTACCGGAAAATCACTTTTCTCAAATGTATTTGTTTTTATGGAGTCACTTTCAAAGAAATAGGTATTAGAAGCAGTATTCGCTGGTGGTCTCACTACAAGAACAACGGAGTCTACTTTTGGATTGGCACCATTAAAGTCATAATTATCAACCGGCATTCTTAGCTGAGTAACATAAGAGGCTCTCTGCATTCCAAACTGACTTTCAGTAAAAGCTCCAAGAACACCAACAGTAGAGACTGCCCCCGTTTCGCTCAGTCCGCTGATTAATCTGGCAGCATCACTTCTGATTGAATCATTGTTGTTATAATTGTATGCGATAACTGGATATGCAATTTCATTACCTTGTGCTGCATCATCATTGAACAACTGTTCACCAAGAGAATCCGGATCCGGTTCACAGTTATAAAGGATTGTACTTCCGAAAATCGCCAATAAAAGCATGGCGAAGGTCCTTTTAAGATTATGAGTCATTAAAAATGTGTTTTTAATAAAGTTGATTTATAGAATCTATGTCAAGATATTCCGACTTCTCAGTAGCGGTTTCATTGAAAGCCTTATCCAGGTCTTCATCCAGAAACTCGTCACCTTTCACAACAGCATTTACATAGTTCATACTTTCGATAACAAAACTTTTAATTGTTGGGTTATCTAACGCTTTTAATCCTGAAATATTATCAAACTGTAGTTTTTCGTCGATCTTTTTATCCAAGTCCGCATCTTTCTCATTGTAAAGAGAAAGTACAATTTTCGCGTCTTTGAAATAAGTATCTGATTCGTAGTAAGTTTTAAGATAAATTGGGACAAAAGAAGCCATCCATCCATTCAAATGGATTACGTCTGGTACCCAATTCAGCTTCTTAATGGTTTCAATAACTCCTCTGGCAAAGAAAATAGCTCTTTCGTCGTTGTCTTCGAAAGGATTTCCTTCATCGTCAAAATAGTATTGTTTTCTTTTGAAGTATTCTTCGTTGTCAATAAAGTAAACCTGAAGTCTTTCCCCCGGAAGAGACGCTACTTTAATGATAAGAGGCTGGTCCAGGTCATTGATAATAATATTCATTCCTGAAAGACGGATCACCTCATGAAGCTGGAATTTCCTCTCACTTATTTGTCCAAATCTTGGCATAAAAACTCTTACATCATTGCCTTCATTGTGCATCTTAAGTGCCATTTTGTTTACCACTGCAGCCATATTGGTATCTTCCTGATATGGATACATCTCTGTAGTAATGTACAGTATTTTTTGATTCGGCATAAACTTTCTATCTAATTTTTGTAAAAATGCTTTAATGTGCAAAATTACAAAAAAACATCCAACATTATTTTAATTAACATTTTTTTACGAAAATTCCCTTTTCCAAATTATTAAAAGTGCATATTATTATACGATATTTTTACTATTTTTGAAATAGCATTAAAATAAACTATGGAAGTTATAAAAAACAGGAAGGTCCTTCAGGATTTCATTGAAAGACAGAAAGAAATGGGGAAAAGAATTGGCTTTGCACCTACAATGGGGGCTTTACATAAGGGCCATCTTTCTCTGTATGAAGAGGCAAGAAAAGAAAATGACCTTGTTATTTCTTCAATTTTTGTAAATCCAACCCAATTTAACAATTCTGAAGATCTTGAAAAATACCCAAGGGATGTTAACAGAGATATTCTTATTCTTCAAAATTCAGGACTTGTAGATGCTGTTTATATCCCTGAGGTAGCAGATATCTACCCGGAGAAGACTGAAAGCCAGCACTATGATTTTGATGGATTGGAAAATGAGATGGAAGGAAAATCCAGACCGGGACATTTTGATGGTGTAGGAACTGTTGTAGAAGAACTTTTCAAACAGATACAGCCCGATCATGCTTATTTTGGAGAAAAAGATTTTCAGCAGCTTGCTATTATTAAAAAGATGGTAGATAAAAAACATCTTCCCGTTAAGATATCAGGAGTTCCTATCTACAGAGCAGAAAACGGATTGGCATTAAGCTCAAGAAACCAGAGACTTCATGAAGACCGAAAAGAAGCTTCTAAAGTCATTTATGAAACGTTAAAAAAAGTAAACAACTGGTTCAGAACCGTTACAATACCAGAAATAAAGGAAAGGGTAACAGATATTTTCGACAACCAGCAGGGAATGAAGCTTGAATATTTTCTGATTGCCGATGAAAACACTCTACAGGAAACTGATTTCTTCTATAAGGACAGAAAATTCAGGGCCTTTATTGTAGTAGTTGTAGATGGCGTAAGATTAATAGACAACATGCAGTTGGATTAATATAACATACATGTATTCTTTATAAAACAAGAACTCTGATGGCGACGTCAGAGTTTTTTGATTTATTGTAATAAGAATTAACTAAATAATTACGGGAGAGAAGAATAATATAACAAAGAATATCTCTGTTACAATATTTATAATATTTCACTTTCTACTGTAAGAAATAACAGGCAAAGAATTCAAAACCCATTATGAAATTCCCGCAGACATCATTAGATGATTAAATACAAAAATCAAAGGCCTCCTGAAGGAAGCCTTTGAAACACCAAATCACAAAATATTAATATGAAAAAAATTTACTTTTCAGTAAACTTGTGACCCGGCTGGGATTCGAACCCAGGACCCATACATTAAAAGTGTATTGCTCTACCAGCTGAGCTACCGAGTCGGCCACAATTAAAATGAAATAAATTTCAATATTAATTATAAATTTTTCTTTGCAGTGCCTGCGACTGGACTCGAACCAGCACATCCTTAGGAAACCACCCCCTCAAGATGGCGTGTCTACCAATTTCACCACGCAGGCAATAAAATTACAAAATTCAGTAATTTTTATTGCTTGTGACCCGGCTGGGATTCGAACCCAGGACCCATACATTAAAAGTGTATTGCTCTACCAGCTGAGCTACCGAGTCGGTCACTTACTTATCAAGTTTTCATTTAAGTAATGTCCCTTGTTTTAAGTGGTGCAAAGATATGACTTTTTTCTTTATCTCAAAACTTTTTCGCAAATTTGTTTAAAAAAAATTCATGGTAATTTCATTGATCGGATACATGGGAAGTGGCAAATCTCACATTTCCAAAATATTAAGCGAAAAAATCGATTTTAAATTGATTGATCTCGATAAAGAGATTTCCAGAAGAAATAAATTAACCATCCCGGAAATTTTTGAAAAGAAGGGTGAGATTTACTTTAGAAAGCTGGAAAGAGAGGCCCTGGAAGAGATATTGGCTTCGGAAGAAAATGTAGTTTTAAGTCTTGGCGGAGGAACTCCTGTTTATTACAATAATATGGAGATCATCAATCATAATTCCAAAAGTGTTTTTTTAAGAAGCTCTGTAGGAACATTGGTTGAAAGGCTTTCAAAACAGAAAGAAAAAAGACCGTTGATTGCCAATATATCTGATGAAGATCTCCCGGAATTCATTGCTAAACATTTATTTGAAAGGAATCAGTTTTACAGTAAAGCACAATTCACTGTAGGTACAGATTCCAGAGAACCGGAAGATATTGTCAACGAAATAATAGAAAAGCTCTATCTCTAGAGCTTTTTTACTTTTATATTAATCTTCTTTTTCATCTTCATTACCTGTCTCTCCAAAGAAATCATCCCAGTCTGTAAAATCAGAGTCAATATCATTTCCCACGTAGTCATCCATCTCCCTCCTATCCTTCTTCGTAGGTCTTCCTTCTCCTTTATTTCTGTAATAGTCTTGCGACATTTTGCGAAGTTTCAGCAGTTCATATTGTTCTTTATCTGTCACGTCCTGGATATGAAGTGACACCAATTTGGCTCCTATTCTGCTTTTAGGAATCTGAATTACTTTTATTTTATAATCAATCTGATTCTTACGGATTTTAATAGTATCTCCTTCTTTTACCTCTTTAGATGACTTTACGGCAGACGTTCCTATAGAAACTCTGTTCTTTTTAATCTCCTCTGCTGCAATACTTCTCGTCTTATAAAAACGAATGCTCCATAAAAATTTATCTATTCTCATAATTTTTTATACTTTTGCCGTTATATTATTTGTAAAGTAATTAAAGTTTTTTGAAATGAAAAAAATATTTTTATATATCCTTGCAGGATCTTTGTGTTTTTCTGCTTGTAAGAAAGATGATGATGTGTCACCCTATGTGGAACCGGAAGACGTTACTACACAAAACACGTATGATGATCAAGCCATTAAGAAGTTCATGGATGAGAATTATCTGGATGCACAAGGTAATATAAAGGCTTTCAGTTCTACGGATACTGCGGACGACAATGAAAAGAAATTATCTGAGCTGAATCCTGTAACACTTCCTTCAGGAACTATTTATATCATGAGAACGGGAGCACAGCCTGTTAATCCCACCCCGGAACAGACAATTACAAGCACCGATATTCTTACTGTAATGATGAAAGCTACTACTTATCTAGCAATTAATACAGATGGAAAATCTTCATTTACTGCTGCTACAGATTTCATGAATACAATAAACGGAACCGGAATTCCTGCAATTGATCCTAAATTCTACTATATTTCTGATGTAGAGGGTAAAAAAGATCCATTGATCGAAAATGCAACTACTGATGCTGCAAAAAAAAGAAGTTACTATGAGATTGAAGGGTTTAGTGAAGCTTTGCAGAAATTTAAAGCATTCAAAGACTACTCTAGCGGATCACCATATAATTTACAAGGAGTAATTATTGTTCCTTCAAGAGCTGCTTTTGCAAGAGATCCTTATTTCCCATACAATTACCCAGGTTACGGCCAGGTGATCTCGTTGAGAAACAAAACATTTGTTTTCAACTTCCAGGTGTATGGCAAATCAACAAGACCATAAAAACAAACATAAAAGTTTAAATAAAATAATAAAAACCCCACAATGATTATTGTGGGGTTTATTTATATCTATACGGTTATCAGAATTAGGTTCTTGCCTTCTGTTTCACATTTCCTAAAATATCTGGAAAGTAAAGGTCTGCAAGGTGGTCAAATTCATCTCCTCTCATAAACATGGTAGCATCTACTTCTTCATAAGAACTTCTTCCCGCTGCGGCAATCAGTTCGTTGCAGGTATGAAGTGTATTTTTATGGAAATGGTATACTCTTTCTGCCTTATCCGTTACATCAAGTCCTTTAATAAGCATTTTATCCTGTGTAGCAACTCCTGTAGGACAGTTGTTTGAGTTACATCTCAATGCCTGGATACATCCTAAAGAGAACATAAATCCTCTGGCATTATTACACATATCTGCTCCCATTGCAACAGCTCTAAGAATATCTAAGCTCGTAAGAACCTTACCACTTGCAATAACTCTTAATTTATTTCTTAAATTATAGTTATTAAGTGTTCTGTTCACAAATATCAAAGCCGGTTCTAATGGCATTCCTACTCCATCTGAGAATTCTGGTGGTGCCGCTCCTGTTCCTCCTTCAGCTCCGTCTATGGTAATAAAGTCAGGATAAATCTTCAATACATTCATTTGCACACAAACATCTTCAAATTCTTTGGTATCTCCTATACAAAGCTTAAATCCTACAGGTTTTCCTCCTGAAAGCTCTCTAAGCTGCTGTACAAACCTCAGCAATCCTGCAGCATCAGAGAATGATGTGTGTGATGGTGGTGAAATAACAGTCATTCCTGGTGTTACATGACGGATCGCTGCAATTTCCGGAGTATTCTTTACCCCCGGAAGCACTCCTCCATGTCCTGGTTTTGCTCCCTGTGATAATTTAATTTCCACCATTTTAACATTAGGAAGTGTAGCATATTTTTCAAAAAGCTCCGGATTGAACTTTCCTTCTTCATCACGACATCCAAAGTATCCTGTTCCGATCTGCCAGCATAAATCACCTCCTTCCATATGGTGGGGTGAAATTCCTCCTTCTCCTGTATTGTGATAAAAGTTTCCTTTTTTGGCGCCTCTGTTCAGGGAAATCTGAGCTCTGTCGCTCAATGCCCCGAAACTCATAGCTGAGATATTAAATAAAGAAGCGTGATAAGGCTGTGTACATTGCTCTCCTCCTACCCATACTCTCGGAAGTTCTTCTGATGGTGATTTTGCATAAATAGAATGCTTGATCCCTTCGTATTTTCTGTGATTCACCTCCAGCTGTGTACCAAAAGCTACGGTATCACTTAAATTTTTTGCACGTCTGTATACCGCAGAACGCTGATTTCTTGGAAATGGTTTCCCGTCTGTCTCCCTCTCAATAAAGTATTGCTGCATTTCAGGTGAAATACTCTCGAAAAAATACCTGAAGTATCCCAATACAGGAAAGTTCCTCAAAATAGCATGTTTCGACTGGTAAGCATTGTATACACCTAATGCATAGATTGCGGATAACAGCGTTGGTATCCAGTAATGCGTTCTGATCAGCAGTGCTATAATCCATGTAGCAACTACTAATACAATTCCCCAAGATAAAAACTTATCTCTCATGAATGTAGTATTTAAAGTTTAAAAATAAATTTAGTGGAAATTTTGCAAAGAGCCTATGCTTTTGCTAAAAAATTTTGGTAGGAAGATTGCACTGAAACCGTGCCATCTGACAGGATTTTTTCTAAATTTAGAAATTCGATTTTGTTTACTGATGCAGGATCAAAGTCTTTCTGAACTCTCACATAGTTTTCTGTGAAGCCAAACATTTTCCCGTCTTTATTTTCGTGCTCCCAAAGAACAGGAAGCGATTTTCCAAGTTGTGTCTGATAGAATGCCATTTTCTTCTTTTCAGAAAGAATTCTAAGCATTTTATTACGTTTTTTTCTTTCAGCTACCGGAACAACACCTTCCATTGCAGCAGCCTCTGTATTTTCTCTTTCAGAATAAGTAAATACGTGAAGATAAGTAATAGGAAGTTCATTAAGGAAATTATAAGTTTCCATAAATTTCTCCTCTGTTTCTCCCGGAAACCCTACAATAACATCTACACCAATAGCCGCATGGGGCATAACCTCGCGGATCTTATTTACTCTGTCATTATACAATTTTGTCAGGTAACGGCGTTTCATCTTTTTCAAGAGATCATCGCTTCCGGACTGTAACGGGATGTGAAAATGTGGAACAAAGCTTTTACTTTTAGAAACCAGTTCAATACTTTCATCTTTCAAAAGGTTGGGTTCAATAGAAGATATACGGATTCTTTCAATCCCTTCTACTTTATCCAGTTCTGAAATAAGATCAAGGAAAGTATGCTCGTGTCTTTTATTTCCGAATTCTCCTTTACCATAATCACCGATATTCACCCCTGTAAGAACAATTTCTTTGATGTCTTTTGCAGCAATTTCTGTGGCATTTCTGAGAACGTTTTCAATAGTATCGGAACGAGAGATTCCTCTTGCTAACGGGATCGTACAATAGGTACATTTATAGTCACAGCCATCCTGTACTTTCAGAAAAGCTCTTGTTCTGTCTCCAATAGAATAACTTCCGATAAAGAAGTCTGTTTCTTCAATTTCACATGAGTGAACTACTCCTTCACTCTCAGATTTCTCTAAATCGTCAAGGTAGCTTAGAATATTGAATTTTTCTTTTGCTCCTAAAACAAGGTCAACACCTTCAATTTGTGAAATTTCTTCAGGTTTCAATTGCGCATAGCACCCAACAATAACGACCAGCCCTTCCGGATTGGCTTTCATTGCTCTTTTTACGTGCATTTTACACTCACGGTCAGCATTTTCTGTCACGGAACATGTATTGATAACATACACATTCGCTTTATCATCAAAACTTACCTTATCATAACCTGCATCTGTTAATTGACGGGCAATAGTAGATGTTTCTGCAAAGTTCAATTTGCAGCCAAGTGTATGAAACGCGGCAGTTCTATGAAAAGTAGACATTTGTTACTCCTGAATTTTATGGGTGCAAAGATAGTAATTTTAATAAGAATCCAAGATTGATTCAATCTATTGTTTATATTCATCCCTTACTTCAGGACTGTTTTGAAAGCAGACGGGGGACGAATTGGTATCCTGTTCACTGCTTAAAAACTTAGTTTTCATTTCTGTATTAAACTCCTGAGAACGGTTTCGGGCAATAGACAGTGTATTCCAATCTTCATTTTTTATCATCTTCGCGATATAAACCATCTGACCAATATGGTAGGGATAGTGAGCCAGCTGGCGGAGAACCGCATCTATAACCGGGTGAGCTTCCCCTCTGATATAAGTTGTTGAATACATATTATCATCATTTATCTTTTCAAGAGCATCAAAAAAACATTTCCATCCTTTTTCCCAAAAATCCAGTACCTGTTCTTTTGTAGTAAATGTATTGACAAACTCTCCATCTCGGTTACGCCATGATTTTTCTCCGTCTTCAGTCAGAAAATTGGTCCATCTTGAAAGCATATTTCCTGCAATATGTTTCACAATGACGGCAATAGAATTACTCTCCTCATTATACTGCCAGAACATCTGTTTATCAGTAAGCTGATCAAATGTCTTATCTCCCAGGGATTTATAATATTCAAAACGTTTTACAAACAGATCTTTCATTTTTTCTATTTTGATAACTAATTTAAAAACTTTTAAAAATAAAAACCACTTCGTTTGAAGTGGTTTTATCTATGTATTATATTTATTGTTATTCTCTGTTTTTTACCAATACCCAACCTGTAAATTTGATTGCTGTATTATTTTTATCATTTTCATTCCATGTAATAGAATACCAGTAAGTTCCGGTAGGTACTCTTCTTCCTCCCTGGGTACCATCCCATTTATAACCATTTGATCTGTCTGCCTGGAAAATTTTGTTTCCATAACGGTCAAAAACATTCATGATCAGGTTTTGCTTATTGGCCAATGCAGAATAGTCAATCACATCATTTATTCCATCTGCATTAGGAGTAATTACATTGATTAAATTAGGAACAACAATTCCTATTTCTATAGGATCACAATCATAAGCATCTTTTACATATACTTTATGATCACCTCTCGAAAGGTTATTAAAAATATTGGAGTCCTGCCAAATGATATTGTCTATTGAATATTTATATGCCGGATTCCCTCCTATTACAGATACAGTAATTGTATTATTCGAGATATCAATTCCGGAAACAACCGGCTGTTCAGAAGGGAGTACTTTTACCGTTTGTGTTGCAATACATTCTCCGGTTTTAAGTTTTACCCAATATACACCAATTCCTGCTTTGATCGTTTGGGTAGTGGCTCCTGTACTCCATTCATAACTTTTGAATCCTGCACCTGCATCCAACGTGGCCTGATCTTCTGCACAAATGGTTACATCTTTAAGAGTAGCAGAATATACCGGCTCAATAACTACTAAGGTAATTCTGGCTACTGTATAGCATCCCTGAGCATTGGAAACTCTTACATATACAAATCCATTAGGGGCAATATAATTATTGGCATTCAGAATCTCGTTAGTCTGATTGACAGCATCCGTCATTGAAGGATAATATTTTTTGGTAGGATTCGTCTGACCTGTTACTGAAGCATTTACAAGATTGAAAGATGCAGTGAATGGATTACCCTCTATGAAACATGATCTTAATGTCGCTTCATTCACAACGACTACCGGATAAAACTTCAAAGTGATCTGTGCAACCGCGGTACATCCAAATTCAGAGATGACTTTTACATAAATAATCCCTTCTGCAGAGACAAATGCCATAGGGGTAGTAATCTCATTGACTCCGGCATTGAGGTCTGCCATCGTATGATAATATTTTTTAGTGACATTCGGGTTTCCAATGACATCTGCTGTGGTTAAATCAAATAAAGCTGTACCTGCATTATTATTGTTACATTGGGTTAATGTTGCATTTTTAACCGTAATAGAACCGTCTTTGAATTTAAACGTTCCAACCTGTTTACATTTATTAAGCGGATTGGTGGCATTGGTAGGATCGGTATAATTGATACTGTAATAGTAAACAGTAGTTGTATTTACTGTAATAGGAGCTGTAATAGGATTATTCCCCGTTAAAGCATCATTCTGACTCAGATGATAACTTACATTAAAGTTTTGATTTCCATTAAGAATTCCTGCAGACAGTGTAGAAAAATCAAACAGAGCTGTACTTGAGCATATTACCACTTCTCTTGGATCGGCAGGATTAGCCGCCGGAATTCCAGGAGGATTAAACGGCTGCGTCTGGATATTAGGGTCTGTAAACGGTGAAGCCAGTGTAGCAGTTCCACCCCATGTCAAAGAAAACGGAGCGGTTGTAGAGCTGGTACTGCTTACCCAGTTATCAATAAACAAATAATACGTTTGTCCTGGTAAAACATCCATATATCTGCAGTAAGGAGTCAGAGAACCTCCGGCAGCACTTAAAAGAGTGCTTGTCATATTTAATCCTGTAGCAGGACCAGGCCCGATAACTGTTGCTGCATTACAACGTATTGGTGAGCCTAAGCTTCCACAGGTTACATTAGGGCCAAAAATTGCCCAGTCATAATCGGCATCCGGATTATTCGGAACCAGATCAAAAGTAAGGGTACCTCCAGTAGCAATCGTAATTTTGTACCAGATAGAATTGTGCTCTCCGGTAAAGTCTATACAACTTCCGGAGTTTACTAATTCTTTTATATTACCATATCCCGTGGGACTATAAGTGATATTTGAGTTTCCGCAAACGGACAATGCGGTAGCACAATCTGCCTGAGAATAATAAGTATGAGAGATGCATAGAAGTATAAAAAGTAAAAATTTTCTCATAGATTACATGTTTTTATGGTTTATTAGTTATACATCGTATTGATATTCAACGTACACCAAATATACCCATATTTTAATTACAAACAATAAAATCCAGATAATTTTAAACTATTTTAAATTAAAACCCTAAATAATTCAATATTATTCATATTATTTTAGATTAAAGAAAAAAATAACCAAACACAAAATTTTATTTTATACTTGTAATATTACCACACAGGTTTTCGAGGTGAAATATTTTGTGGAAAGGGCTTTTCACTTCTGTTAAATGTTCTTTATCCTGAATAAAGGTATATCTTGAAGCAATAGAATTCATATCTGATACAATCACCAGCCAGCATTCATCCACCGAGGTATCATAGTAAGGAAATTTTTCATTTTTCTTTTCAATGAGTTCCAGTATTTTTTCCGAGCAGAGTTCATCAAAAAGGTTCATGTTGTATTCGTGGGTGATGAAGACATTTCTACGGTGAAAAGATTTTCTTATGCTTTTTACACAGCCCACAGTTTTATTTCTTTTGATGCTTTTATAGATATTAATGATATTTTCCTGCTGTATTTCAAGATTATCAAATTTAGTTTCCGGGTGGAATTCTAAAAAATAAACACCACGATATTTCGTAGTGTCTTCCTGTTCTAATAATATTTCTGCCTGACGGAACATCTTGTTCAAAGTACTTTCCACTTTCTTCATTTCCAGATGGTTGATTACTTCAGTCAGTTCTATTCCGATTTTTTTGTCGTTTAGCTTTGCGATAAAGTCCGGACTTTCGCAGGTAAGGTTTTCAAATTTAACATCGGGGAAATGATGCATAAAGGAATTGAGAAGAAGAATCTCAGATTTCTTTCTGTATTTTTCACGATCATGAAGCGGAGATTCGTCTATGGTACGGTGATACTTTTCCATGGGCTTTTTTTTCAAATGCCTGTTCAGGTAATATAAGCTCAGATTCTTTATCAGATCTTCCTCAGAAAACGTCTTTTTCATGTGTGATATTTTTATTTAATTAAGAACACATGCGGCCATGGGCTTTCATCGTTAAAAGTTTTTGATAATCAAAATTTTACACACTTAAAGGTAAGTAAAAAAACAATTCAACGCCTAGTTTTAAAATTAAATTATCTGTTAATTAATGTAAAGTTTATTTTCATAATTAATACCTTTGTCTTTTTCTAACACAAACGCACATTTATGGATTTTAGGAATTTCAGAATACCCTACAATATCAATCCTCAATATTCCAAAAAAACCGCCTATTTCTCGATGGAGTTTGCTCTTGAGCAAGTACTTAAAATATATTCGGGAGGACTTGGCTTTCTCGCAGGATCTCATATGAGAAGTGCTTATAACCTTAAGCAGGACCTTATAGGAATCGGCATTCTGTGGAAATTTGGTTATTATGATCAGGCAAGAAATCATGATCAGACTTTACAGCCCGTATGGACGAGAAAAATGTACAGCTTTCTGGAAGACACCGGAATAAAATTTCAAATCGAAATCCACAGTGCTCCGGTTTGGGTAAAAGTATGGTACCTTGATCCTGAAACTTTCAATACGGCACCTATGTTTTTTCTTTCCACAGATGTTCCGGAAAATGACCACGTTTCCAAAACAATCTGTCACAAATTATATGACGCCAATGAGTCTACCAAACTTGCTCAATATATTTTATTAGGAAAAGGAGGAGCCAAGCTATTGGATGAATTGAATATTGAAAGAGATGTTTACCACCTTAACGAAGCTCATGGACTTCCTGCAGCCTTTTACCTGTTGAAAAAATATAACGGTGACCTCAATAAAGTGAAGGAAAAGCTGGTTTTCACCACGCATACTCCTGAAGAAGCAGGAAATGAAAAACATAGTTTCAGATTATGTTACGATATGTCCTATTTCTCCGGCTACAGCATGGAAAAAGTAAAAAAGATTGAAGGTTCAGATGATGACCGTTTCAACCATTCTCTTTGTGCATTAAGGATGGCCAGAATTGCCAATGGAGTTTCTCAGCTTCATGGTGTGGTTTCCAGAGCCATGTGGAATAAATATCCCGATATCTGTGAAATTACATCTATCACGAATGCGCAGGAATTTAAATATTGGTCTGATAAACCTTTGTACAACGCCAAAGACGAAAATGATGCAACCGTTTTCGATTACCGTAAAAAGTATTTAAAGAAAAAACTGTTCAGTATTGTTGCAGATCAAACAGGAAATTTATTTAACCCTAATATCTTTACCATTGTCTGGGCCAGAAGATTTGCAGGCTACAAAAGAGCGGAACTTCTTTTACATGATAAAGAAAGGTTTTACAGGCTTCTGAACAATCCGAAATATCCGGTGCAGATCATTTGGGCAGGAAAACCTTACCCAATGGATTACTCTGCTATTTCCACATTCAATACTTTGGTTGAAGAAAGTAAAAATCATAAAAGTATAGCTGTTCTTACCGGGTATGAACTTTCTTTAAGTAAATCGTTAAAACAAGGTTCAGATCTATGGCTTAACAATCCCAGAGTTCCTAGAGAAGCTTCAGGAACGTCCGGTATGACCGCTGCTATGAATGGTTCAGTGAATTTATCCACTGATGATGGCTGGATCCCGGAATTTGCCAAACACAGAGAAAACTCTTTCGTCGTTCCGAAAGCAGATTATATGAATATGAGCATTTATGAACAGGACAATTATGATTTAAACAAATTATATGAAATCCTTGAAAACGAAATTCTTCCCACCTATTATGATCATCCTGACCAATGGAGAAAAATCCAGCATAATGCAATGAATGATGTGAAAGATCATTTCAACAGCGACAGGATGGCAGATGAATATTACAGAGTGCTTTATAATGAAGCGAAATAGAGAGAATACAAAATTCTACATCTCATAAAAAGCCTGGAAAATTTCCGGGCTTTTTTATGGTTTATTTACTTTTTCTTTGCAGGTACTTTTAGTCCTTTTTCTCTTGCTTCAGAAATACTGATGGCTATGGCTTGTTTTCTGTCTGTCACTTTCTTTCCGGAGGAAGATTTCAGTTTTCCTTCCTTGAATTCGTGCATTACTTTTCCTACTTTGTCCTGAGCTTTGTCTGAATATTTCGTTTTGCTCATGATCTGATTTTTTTAAGATTTTGGTAGGGAAACCCCTAATTCATAAACACAGGCATGTTTCAAATACTTTGAACGCTCTCTCGATGTTACCGATTCAAAATGATCATTTTTGATCACAATAATCGGGTCTTCTATATTTTCAATTTCAAAATTGGCAAAATACCGCTCATCCGGGCTGGTTTTATCATTTCTTGCTTTAATTTTCTGCAGTTCATCCGCATATTTTCTGAATCCCGGATCTGAGGAGTGAATAAATTTGTATTCATCGCCTGCATACACATGGTAATGAATTTTTTTCTCTATCAAACCTGCTTCATCAGTAATTTCAGGGTTATCATTCCCATCTCTAAACACTACTTCCACCAATGTTCCTCCTTTTTTATGAGCGCACTCTTCTGCGTCATTAAAACTGGAAAAACCTGTATAAACAATCTGATCGTTTAATACATAACGGTTCAGTTTCTGGTTGTATGCATTCGTTTCCATAATTATCATTTGATTTGATTTATACTTATTATATATTCAATTTTTTTGCCAAATTGCCTTTTTTAACAAATTTCATTAATGAATATTTTTTAATACCCTTTCTGTGTTCCTGAAGGCTATTATCCGCCGGAAACAGAAGATCCGGGAACAAGGCATGAAGCTTAATTAAAATACAAAATCAGGATAGCAAGTCCTGATTTTGTATTTTATATGGTTATGTAAGTAAGAATTATTAAATTTGGAATCATTAAAATTGAAAATGAAAAAACTCCTATTAACTCTTACTGTTGCTGCTATATTCCAAAATGTATCAGCACAGGATATTACTTTAGATAAAATATATTCAGGATATTACCGTGGAAAAGGAATCGCAGGAATTACTTCCATGAAAAACGGAGAAAACTATCTTGTGATTGAACCAACTGGAATTGCAAAATATTCTTATAAAACTTCACAGAAAGAAGGAAATCTTGTGGACGGAAGATTTGAAAGCTATATTTTTTCTGATGATGAATCTAAAATCCTTTTACAGACAGGAAGCCAGCCTATTTACAGACATTCTTTCTTAGGAAAATTCGATGTAAAAGATTTAAAATCCGGAAAAGTAATCAGCCTCAATGAAGGTAAAACAGTTCAGGAGCCCACATTTTCACCTGATGCTACAAAAGTGGCATTTATTTCTGACAACAATTTATTCTATCAGGACCTTAACTCAGGAAAAATCACACAGATTACTACTGACGGTAAAAAGAATTCAATACTGAATGGCTTGGCAGATTGGGTTTATGAGGAAGAATTCGGACATGCAAGACAATATGAATGGACGAAGAATTCTGATGCAATCGTATTTGTAAAATCTGACGAAGGACAGGTACCGGAAATCTATATTCCCATCTACGGAAAAAGTCTTTACCCGGCTGAAATGCGCTATAAATACCCAAAAGCTGGCGAAAAAAACTCTGTGGTTTCAGCACAGCTCTACCGTCTTGATAACGGGAAAACAATGCAATTGAACTTAGGTTCTTTCAAAAACTACTATATCCCGAATGTATTCCAGACTGCAAAAGCGGATGAAATTGTTTTAATTACTTCTGAGAGAATTCAGAATGCTTCAGATATTTTAAAAGTAAATACCAAAACAGGGGCAGTTCAGAAATTATTTACTGAAACGGATGACAAATGGATCGATACGGACAGCCCTACTCTGGAATTCCTTGAAGATGATTCTTTCCTTTGGGCTTCTGAAAGAGACGGAAATCGCCACCTTTACTGGTATGACAAAGATGGTAAGCTTAAAAAGCAGATCACAAAAGGAAACTGGGAAGTAACAGACTATTATGGTTTCAATCCAAAATCGAAAGAAATCTTCGTTCAGACTACTGAAAAAGGAAGTATCAATAAGGTTGTTTCCAAAGTAAATATTGAAAACGGAAAATCTCAGCTGATCTCCAATGCAGAAGGAAACAATTCTGCCAATTTCAGCAAGAATTATAATTATTTCATTGAAACTTCTTCTACAGCAGCAAAACCTTACACTTATGTTTTAAAAGACGGAAACGGGAAAGCGGTAAAAGAACTTCAGAACAACAATGATCAGTTACAGAAATTAAAAACAGATAATTTTGTTGAAAAAGAATTCATCACCATTCCTAATGCTGTTGGTGATCAGATGAATGCATGGATTATGAAGCCTAAAAACTTTGATCCGAATAAAAAGTATCCTTTATTTATGTTCCAGTATTCCGGACCGGGCTCTCAGCAGGTTACCAACTCATGGGATAACGGAAATGCAATGTGGTTCAATCATCTTGTTCAAAAAGGATATATCGTAGCTTGTGTAGACGGCCGTGGAACCGGGTACAAAGGAGCAAAATACAAGAAAGTAACGTATATGAATTTAGGAAAGTATGAGATTGAAGATCAGATCACTGCAGCGAAGTGGTTTGGAAACCAAACTTATGTTGACAAAAGCAGAATCGGAATGTTCGGATGGAGCTTCGGTGGTTATATGACCAGTCTGGCAATGACTAAAGGCGCAGATGTTTTCAAAATGGGAATTGCTGTAGCACCGGTAACCAACTGGAGATATTATGACTCCGTATACACGGAAAGATTTATGAGAACTCCTCAGGAAAACCCTGATGGATATGATAAAAACTCTCCTACAGAATATGCAAACCTATTGAAAGGTAAATTCCTTCTGATTCACGGAACTGCAGATGACAATGTTCACTTTCAGAACTCTATGGAATTCTCTGAAGCTTTGATTCAAAACAAAAAACAGTTTGATTTCATGGCTTACCCGGATAAAAACCACGGAATCTATGGAGGACAGACGAGACCACAGCTGTATCAGAAAATGACGGATTTCATCCTGAATAACTTATAAGGATTATAATTATATCTAAATAAAAAAACCTTTCAGAAGTTCTGAAAGGTTTTTTAGTGGGATTCGTTAAGGATATTTTACAGCTTTATCCAATTCTATAGGATTATTAAAAGATTTTATTTTTTTTCTTTCGTTGGCTTCGGCGGGTTTCAACTGTTCTTTGGAGAGAACAGTGCCATCATCAAGCAGTAACTTTTTTCCTTCAGGTAGCGCAAGCCTTCCATTCATTATATATTTAAAAGGACTCTCATATAATTCTAATTTCAATTTATCCAGTTTAGCCTGATTAACGGGAATTGCTCTGGAAATAGAGTTTTCTAACGAAACCTGTTTATAATCCTCTGTAATCTTTTCGCTCTTTATAATTTTGAAATGGTAATCTTTTTTTATGTCATACAACTCTACAATGAGCCCTGGTAATCCATTAAATTTATAGGGACCATAAGGAATGGGGATATCCTTAGAAAACCATGCTACCCAACTTCTTCCTCCAAATTGGGTTGTTGCCTTTTGAAGATGAAGTTCATCAACTATCTTGATACTATCAGTAATTTTCCAGTTCTGTTCAGCCTTTCCATCAATTTTATAAAAATTCACATCTCCTATATATTCATAGTTTTGATATTCATTAGTATTATTTTTTTTAATCAGAAATGAAGTCTGTTTATACCCTTTAAATCCATATTGATTTTTAGTCGCAAATATTGAATCATTGATATAATATATTCTATTATAATATTTCATTTCATCTTTAGAAATATCCAGATTAAAATTTTCTTTGATAAGATTTTTTGAAGTGGAGTCTTTCTTAGATACAACATCATATACAAATCTGTTGCTTTGAGCAAAACAGGTGAATGTTCCCAACAATAAAAATAATAGTTTTTTCATAGTTTAATTTAGTCAATCATTTCAGATAAGAAATATTCTAAATCGGCTCTGTCATATTCTATAGGGTATTGATAACCATTGATAAAAATATCCGGTGTAAAATTAATATCATTTATCTTTCTCCATTTTTTCTGATTATTTAAGATAGTAATGACATTTTCTTGATTTTTAAACAAATGAGAATATTTATTATTCCATTTATCTATCCCATTTTTATCTGTTCTTATATTATACCACTCTTCCAAAGCTACAAAAAATGTGGTTTTATCTTCCGAATTTTCATAAATGCTGGCCATATTTATGTAGGTGGAACGTAATTCTTCAGAAAAATTATCCAGATCTGCATCTAATACCAGTCGAATATTAATTTTATTACTGTAGTTATATATGATCCTCATGAATGTAGGATAAAATTCCTTACAATATTTACATGAAGGATTTGTCACTAAAACTAGTGTTAAACTGGAATCCGAAGTTCCAAAATTAAATGAACTTAAAAAATCATCATTAAGTGTTTTCTTTTGAATTGCAAGATTATTTCTAAAGAATGTGTAATTCTTTTTAAACCTTGAACTTTTTATAATCTCTTCTTTCAGTTTACTATTCCAGTTTATTTTTTCCTTTAAATAAAGAAGAAACAAAGCAGATGCCGAAATAAATAACGCATACAAAATAATAGAAAATAGATTGATCTTTGCTAATGGATTGGGTAAAAAAAGCAAAAGAGCCAGTTGAGCATAAACACAAAGTATAATACCAATACAAACTGGACATAGCTTTTTAATAACAATCATCTGGTAGTACAATGAAACAAATGAGATGGGTATAAACAAATAAAATATATATTTGTATATAAAATAATAAAAACTCAGATCTTTATATATAGCTAAAACTATAAAACTAATAATTTGAGAGAAAAAGAATAATAAAGAGATCTCAGATATATCAAAAAATTTCCATTTCTTATAATTAAATACATAATCACAATCTGTTTTCAACATTTTATTCTGACATACCCCTAAAGGTATAATTGTTCCTTTGCCATGAGTTTTTTTATAAGCTTCATAAGAAAGGAAAATTCCTAAAAATGACAGCGATAAAAATGTTATTCCCGTATAAAAGAAAGAAAAATCCAATAATAAAACAGATAATACGAGAGCACCTAATAAAAGAATACTCCATAAAAAGAGGCTATTTTTCTTCTTTTCATTATAAAAACTTTCTGATTTGTCAACTAATAAAACAACATTCGATGTTGAGAGATCATAATTTTTTTTGTCTTCTAATGTAAAATCTCCGTCATTGATTGAAAGAAAGTTTTTAGGTAGCAGCTCAACATCTTCTTCATCTATTTCAAAAATTGAACAATCAATATTAAAAAAATGTAGTGTATCGGAAAAAGACAGAATATTAGGAAATTCCGGATGACCATTTAATTGGTATTCAAACTCAGTCTTATCAATATGGATATCAACAAGATTTAAATAGTTTGTTAATATATTAATATTTTTCTTCATAAGTACTTAAAAATAATCAGCAATGAAATTTCATTGCTGATTACGATTTTTAATTTTTAGTTACAACATCCTCCTCCGCATCTTGCACTACCGTCTCCAGCGCAGCCGGCTTGTACGCAACCACACTCTACTTCACCACCACCGATTCCGATAGAAGTTCCTCCTCCGTTTCCTATTTTCCCTCCTTTAAGTGATCTTAACTCATTTCTGGATAGACTTGCTTTCTTCATTTTCAAAGAATTGTTTTTCATAATGTTTTAATTAAATATTCTGTGTCATTATTGACTTTTCAAAACTATAAATTAAAACCTCCAATAAGATAAATAGATCAGGCATTTTTTTGGCAAATTTCTTGCAGAACATGTACATGTTTTGCATATTTGTAATAGACATTAAGAATCATGAAGCAAGAAAAACTAAAAAACCTAAGGAAACTCAAAGGCATCTCTCAAGAGAAGATGGCAAGAATTTTATCTACTGATCCTTCAAATTATTCCAGAAAAGAACGGGGTGAAGTAAGGATACATGAAGAAGAATGGAAGAAAATAGCTGAGGCTCTCAACGTTCCTATTTCTGAGATTAAAGAAGAGGACGAAAGACTAGTAAGTAGTAAAAATTCCACTTTCAAAGACACATCTCAATATCAGTACACACAAAATCTCAATTACTCATTAATTGAAAACTTACAAGACTATATTGGTTTTCTAAAACAAAAGATTCACGAATTAAAAGAAGAAAATCAAGTATTAAAATCTCAAAATGGTTTTTAGGTGAGAATTATATTATGATTTATGAACAATTAACGTCCCTTTCAGTTTTCCTGAAAGGGACTTTTTTATTTATTTCATTAATCATTTAGGCAAGTATTATTTATTTTATCAATTAAAATTAAAAACCTATTTTTGGGAAATTTGAAAATTGAATATATGAAGACTAAACATCCTAAAGGGCTTCCCTTCCTCTTTTTTACAGAAATGTGGGAGCGTTTCGGGTATTACCTGATTCTTGGAATCTTTGTTCTGTACGTTATTGAACCTACGGGTATGAAAGGCGGACTTGGGCTTCCGGATAAAACTGCTGATGACATTTTCGGAACTTACATTGCCTTAACTTATCTGACTCCCTTTATTGGTGGGTTCCTGGCAGACAGAGTTTTAGGATATATTAAATCTATTTATCTGGGAGGCTTTTTAATGGCTGCCGGATATATAGGAATGGGTGTGTTTAAAGATTTGCCTCTGTTTTATGCTTCATTGGCATTAATTATTATTGGAAATGGTTTCTTTAAACCTACTATCTCAACACTATTAGGGAACCTTTATTCTGAGGAACCTTATAAAGCTAATAAAGATTCCGGGTATAATATTTTCTACATGGGAATTAATATCGGAGCATTTATCTGTAACATTATTGCTGCATTTATGCGTAATAAATTTGGCTGGGGTGAGGCTTTCATCACTGCCGGAGTGGGAATGCTTATCGGTATGGTGATTTTTACTATCGGAAGAAAACATTATATCCATGCTGCACAGATGAAACCTGTACAGGAAGGAGATACCAAACTTTCGGAAATTATGCTTAAAGTATTTGTTCCTGCCATTATTGCCGGAGCAATAGGCTGGTTTGTTCCTAACAACATTTTTGGAAGTGACAGTACAGATGCCTTTATTTTTGCCTGTGTACCTGTAATTTACTTTTATGCCTCTCTTTACTTTAAAGCTAAACCTGACGAAAAAGCTTCCATTGGAGCATTACTTTCTGTTTTCCTGATCAGTATGTTCTTCTGGGCTGTTTTCAAACAGAATGGTACCGCTTTAACGAGATGGGCGAATTATTATACGGACAGAAGTGTTCCTGCTTCTCTTGAAAAACCACTGGAAGGAATTTATATGGTGGATGGCAAGAGCTATGAGGACAAAGAAACACCGGTTTACGATAATCAATTCCGTTCCCAAAAAGATGATAACGGAGAGACTAAGAAAGAAATGGGGAAAGATGTTTATTTCAAAAACATTTCTCCTGAACAGCGTGCTGCTCTTGAGAAGAACCCTGAGAATAAAGTATACCTATACAATACGGAATTATTCCAGTCTATCAATCCGTTCTGGGTTATTGCACTCACTCCGGTGATCGTTGGGTTCTGGGCATTGTTGAGAAGAAAAGGAAAAGAGCCTTTAACGCCTACCAAGATTGTTTTAGGACTATTTATTTCCGGACTTTCATGCCTGGTAATGGTTTTAGCAGTGGTAGCGGGAGATAACGGAGCTGTAAAAGTATCTCCTCTATGGCTTGTTGCCAGCTATGGAGTAATTACCATCGGGGAATTATGTTTGTCTCCAATGGGACTTTCCTTTGTATCCAAACTCTCTCCTGCAAGGATCACCGCGTTGATGATGGGAGGATTCTTCCTGGCCAACTCTGTGGGAAATAAGCTTTCCGGAATCCTGGCAAGTACGTGGTATAATTACGAAAACAAGACGAATTATTTCCTTGTAAACTTCGGTTTGTTAATATTTGCTACACTTTTAGGTCTTTCTATGTTAAAAAGACTGAACAAAATTATGAAGGAAAAAGGACATTAATCCTTGATATTATAAAGATTAGCAAGCTGCGGATTAGTTCCGCAGCTTTTTTATTTAAAAATAAAATTAAAACCTTGCCAAAAACCTAAAATAAACTATATTTGTCAGTCTTAACAAAAATTAACAATAGAAATGGATAATATTGAAGCATTGAGTCCGAAACCGGATGAATTTGTAGAGAATAAGAATTCCAGGCATCCTAAAGGATTATGGGTTCTTTTCGGAACAGAAATGTGGGAGCGTTTCAACTTTTATGGAATGAGAGCACTTTTGACGCTCTTCATGGTAAATTCCTTATTAATAAAAGAAGCTGATGCTGCAATCATCTATGGTGGATTTCTAGCGTTATGTTATTTAACACCTCTTTTAGGAGGATTTATTGCTGATAAGTATATCGGAAACAGATTCGCTATCATCATTGGTGGATCATTAATGGCTATTGGCCAGTTTTTATTATTTATCAGTGCTTCAACTTTCTCAGCAGACATTGGAAGTGCTAAACTGATTATGTGGCTGGCATTATTCGTTATCATTTTTGGTAATGGATTCTTCAAACCGAATATTTCCTCAATGGTAGGAAGTCTTTATCCAAAGCAGGAAAAATCTAAACTGGATTCTGCTTTTACCATTTTCTATATGGGGATCAACATTGGAGCATTCTTGGGTCAGTTTATCTGTCCATACGTAGGAGACGTAAAAGATGCTGCAACCGGAGTAAGAGATATCTTCGCTTTCAAATGGGGATTCTTAGCTGCTTCTATTGCGATGGTAATCGGAACAATAACATTCTTTATCCTTAAAAACAAATATGTAGTAACCCCTGAAGGAAGACCTATCGGAGGATTGCCAAAAAATAATACAAGTGCAGATTTTGAAGAAGGAGAAACTCAAACAGCAAAATTCTCAGGGATGTCCTTAGGAATTACTGTAGGTATATTTGTTGCTCTATTCTTTGTATTCAGATATTTACTTGTAGGAGAACTTGGGTTCAACTCAGTGGAAATGGGACAAATGATCAAAGGAATTATTTATCCTTTCATCTATTCAGCAGGTATTTCTCTTGCCTTCCTGATTATGTCTTCTGCAGAAAACAAGGTTGAAAGACAAAGAATCTGGGTAATCTATATCGTATCATTCTTTATTATTTTCTTCTGGGCAGCATTCGAGCAGGCAGGATCTTCATTAACATTTATCGCAGATAACCAGACTGACAGAAACATTTTCGGATGGAATATGCCTCCTTCAATGGTTCAGATCTTTAACGGAATTTTCGTAGTTCTATTAGCTGTTCCTTTCAGTTTGTGTTGGGATAAACTAAGAGCAAAAGGAAAAGAACCGGTATCTCCGTTCAAACAAGCAATGGGATTGGCATTAATCGCTCTTTCTTATTTCATCATTGCACACAATGTAAAAGATCTTGGAAACTCAGGATTATTAGCAATCAAATGGTTAATGTTACTATATTTCATCCAGACTTGTGGTGAGCTTTGTCTTTCTCCAATTGGTTTATCATTGGTTGGTAAGCTTGCTCCGAAAAGATTTGCTTCATTATTATACGGTGTTTTCTTCATTTCTAACGCAGCTGGTTATGCATTAGCTGGTTCATTAGGAGCACTGATCCCTGCAACAGGTGATAAATTCAAGAAAGCTGAAGAACTGGGAGTTAATTTACAGGATGTTTTGGATAAAAAAGTAACACTGACAGCTGATCAGGTAGCAGCTTTCGATAAAGCCCAGCTTCCATTACATAACCCTACTTTTGTAGGATTTGAAATTCACAATCTATTTGAATTCTTCATGGTATTCGTAGTACTTTGTGGTATTGCTTCTGTAATTTTAGGTTTAATTTCACCTATCTTAAAGAAAATGATGCATGGTGTAAACTAATTGTATCAACAAAATATAATAAAACCTCTGCCAAGTCAGAGGTTTTTTTTATTTTCGTACGATGGAAATCTCCGAAGATTCTTTATTCCAATCCGTAAAGAAAATCATTAGACAATCGCGCGAAAAAGTTTTTCGAATAGCGAATTCTACTCTACTGTTCACTTACTGGCAGATTGGAAAACTTATTATTGAGGATGAACAACAGGGAAAAGAACGGGCAGAATATGGAAAATATACGCTCAAAAGGCTTTCTCAGAAGCTTACTTTAGAATTTGGAAAAGGGTTTGATGAAAGTAATTTAAGAAATATACGCTCTTTTTATCATGTATTTCCAATATGTGACGCATTGCGTCACATATTGAGCTGGACTCACTACAGACTGTTGATAAGGTTGGATAATGTTGATAAAATGAATTATTATATCAACGAATCCGTTCAAAATAACTGGAATTACAGAGATATCAAAAGACAAATCAATTTCGATTTTGAATGATAAAAACAATTTATTTGCCAGCAAATACCTGCTGTACCTCCCCAAAGAAGAAGAAGAATTAAAACAAATTATTGACCAGGACAGAATCCGTTTTGAACTGGATCAGAAAGATAAAAACCCTTAATTAGAACTTAATCATATATCATTATGAGCTTAACTTTAGATGAAATACAAAATTTCAAAGGAAAATATCCCAGACAGATCTGGAGCCTGTTTTTCTCTGAAATGTGGGAACGTTTCTGTTTCTACGGAATGCGTGGAATGTTGGTTTTCTTTATGATCTCTCAGCTTAATTTCCATGAAAAAGAAGCCAACCTTCAATATGGTGCAACCCAGGCCTTCGTTTATGCTTTTACTTTTGTAGGAGGTCTTTTTGCCGATAAAATTTTAGGATTCAGAAAATCCCTGTTCTGGGGTGGTCTTCTGATGATCATAGGAAGTTTAATTTTGGCTACCGATCCACACAAATTCTTTTTCCTGGGAATAGCATTCACCGTAGTAGGTACAGGTTTCTTTAAACCTAATATTTCATCTATGGTGGGACAACTTTACAAACCCAATGATTCAAGGGCTGATGCAGGATTTTCGCTTTTCTATGCAGGAATTAATCTTGGAGCATTATTAGGAGGTTACTTATGTATTGCTATTGGTAAAGGAGAATTCTTAAGTAATATTATTGCAGAAGAAATGAGATGGCATATTGCTTTTGGACTGGCTTCAATAGTAATGGTGGTGAGCTTGATTAATTTTGTATTTACACAAAGAACACTAGGTACTATCGGTTTACAGCCGGGACATCCTTTAGCAGAAGAAAAAACCGCTCCAATACCAAAATGGAAAGAATATGGAGTATACGTTTTGTCATTGGTTTTTGTCCCAATTATCATGACCATGGTTGCTAAAACAGAATATACAGATTATTTTATGTGGACAATCGGGCCATTAACTTTAATCTATCTATTCTATGAAATGTCTAAAGTAACAGCTTCAGAGCGTAAAAAGCTTTGGGCAGCATTAGTATTTATTATATTCTCCATCATATTCTGGGGAATTTATGAACAAAGTGGAGGTTCTTTAAGTATTTTTGCCGCTAAAAATCTAAATAAAGACCTTTTAGGATTAGACCCAAATGGAGTGAATAATTCAGGAGGAGCTTTCTTCATTATTTTCCTAGCTCCATTGATCGGGCTTCTTTGGATCTGGCTGAACAAAAGAAAAATTGAGCCCAACACTATTATCAAATTTGGATTAGGATTTATTTTCTTAGGACTGGGATACTATGTTTTATTTGCTACCCGCCTCTTTGCTGATCTTCAGGGAATCACTTCACTGAACTTCTTCACATTGGCATTGCTAATCATTACTCTTGGCGAATTATGCCTCTCTCCTATCGGATTATCTATCATGACCAAGCTTTCTACCAAGAATCTTCAGGGAATGATGATGGGAATGTGGTTCCTTGCTTCGGCCTATGGACAGTATGTTGCAGGGATTATCGGAGCCAGTCTTGCTACCGCAAAAAAAGGTTCTACCAACTATGATGAATTGATCACTTATACTGATGGATATAAACAATTGGGATTATATGCGGTAATTGCCGGAGTGGTATTAATTTTGATATCTCCGTACGTGAAAAAATTAATGCAGGATGTAAAATAAAAAATAAGTAATTATGCTTATTTTTACTTAAATATCACAATATGAAGAAAATTTTAAGCATAGTACTCTTATTTTTATTAAATTTTAGTTTTGCTCAGGTAAAGTGGATGACCATTGAAGAAGCCTTAAAAGCTCAAAAGGAAAATCCAAAAAAAATACTTATTGATTTTTATGCAGACTGGTGCGGTCCATGCAAAATTATGGACAAAAAAACTTACGGACATTCTGTGATTGCTCAGAATCTGAACGAAAATTATTATCCTGTAAAGTTTAATGCAGAAGAAAAAAAGAGTATTGAGATCTTTGGAAGAACATTTTCAAACCCTAATACAGAGCACAGAAAAGGAAAAAATTCACTGCATGAATTTACACAGTATATGAATGTAGGTGCTGTTCCAAGTACTGTATTTCTGGATGAACACGGAGATCCTATTACCATTCTTCAGGGAGAATTATCAGCCAAAGAACTGGAACCCTATCTGGAACTGATCTCAAAAGATTTGTTCAAAAAGATTAAAACCAGAGAACAATGGGAAGACTACCAGAAAAAGTTCAAATCTAAAATCAAAGATTAATGTAGAGATACGGATTTTCGTATTTAATGCTAAAAATTCACCATACAGACTTCCAAAAAATTGGAAGTCTTTTTAATTTTACCGAAATTCGAACCTTTATTTCTTTTGTCAAAAAATAAGGATCAAAAAATTCAAAAACCCGCATCCTGAAATCTGAAAATGAATCTCGAAACCTCCATAGAATACGTAAAAGGAATAGGTCCGGAAAGAGCCAAACTCATTAAAAGTGTATTGGGCCTAACCACTGTTGAAGATATGCTGAACTTCTACCCTATCCGTTATCTGGATAAAAGTAAAATTTATAAAGTTTCTCAGCTTCAGGAAGAAAGCAGCCAGGAAATACAATTGAGAGGAAGAATCACCCATGTTCAGGAAATCCAGACCGGGAAGACTAAAAGATTATCTGCGAAATTCAATGATGAAACAGGCAGTATGGATCTGGTATGGTTCCAGTATTCTAAATGGCTGAAAGAGCAGCTTCCTATTAACAAAGACGTTTATATTTTTGGGAAAATCAATGTTTTCAACCGTCAGTTTTCTATGCCGCATCCGGAAATAGAAGCTGAGGAAAATAAAGAAGGAGATACAAGGCTTAAACCTATCTATCCGAGTTCAGAAAAGCTGACTAAAAGGGGATTAAGTCAAAGATTTTTCCAGAATGCCCTGAGAAATATCTGCAAAGAAATTCCGAATCTTATTGAAGAGAATTTTCCGGAATACCTGATGAAAACCTTCAAGTTCATGTCCAGACAGCACGCTTTTTTGAATGTTCATTTCCCAAAGGATAAAGAGCATTTTGATAAGGCTGATTACAGGCTGAAATTTGAAGAATCATTTTTCTTTCAGTTAGGATATGGATTAAAAAAACTCCATCATAAAACACAGTCTCACGGCAATCCTTTCCCTATTATTGGGGACCACTTCAACAATTTTTATGAAAAACACCTTCCTTTTGAGCTTACCAATGCACAGAAAAGAGTATTAAAGGAAATCCGTCTTGATATGAAAAGGCCAATTCAAATGAACAGGCTTTTACAAGGTGATGTAGGATCAGGGAAAACGATGGTGGCATTGTTAACCATGCTTATTGCTATGGACAACGGTTTTCAGAGCTGTCTGATGGCTCCAACGGAAATTCTTGCTCAGCAGCACTATAACGGAATCAAAGAACTCTTAGAAAAAACAGAAATCAATATCCGTATTCTGACTGGTTCTACCAAAGCGTCAGAAAGGAGAATTATACATGAAGAACTGGAAAACGGTTCGCTTTCAATTTTGGTAGGAACTCATGCTGTTTTGGAAGATAAGGTTAAATTTAAAAATCTGGGATTAGCCATCATTGATGAGCAGCATAGATTTGGAGTTGCTCAACGGGCTAAACTTTGGGCTAAAAATAAAATTCCGCCCCATATTCTGGTAATGACTGCTACTCCTATTCCAAGGACTCTGGCAATGAGTTTTTATTCAGATCTGGATGTTTCCGTGATTGATGAAATGCCGGTGGGAAGAAAACCTATCATTACTGCTCACAGACGTGAAAAAGACAGACTATATGTTTATAATTTCTGTAAAGACGAAATTAAGAAAGGCCGGCAGGTCTATTTTGTATATCCACTTATTGAGGAATCAGAAACCTTAGATTACAAAAATCTGGCGGAAGGTTTGGAACATGTCATGGATTATTTCTCAGAATACAATGTGACCATGCTTCATGGAAAGATGAAACCGGATGAAAAAGACGCTGCAATGGCCTATTTCGCTTCGGGGAAAGCTGAAATTATGGTGGCAACTACAGTAATTGAAGTAGGCGTAAATGTACCCAATGCTTCTGTAATGGTCATTGAAAGTTCAGAAAGATTCGGACTTTCCCAGCTGCATCAGTTGAGAGGACGTGTAGGAAGAGGTGCTGAACAGAGTTACTGTATCCTGATGACTTCAGATAAATTGTCTAAGGAAAGCAGAACGCGTATCAGGACAATGACTGAAACCAATGATGGCTTTAAAATTTCTGAAGTGGATATGCAGCTCCGTGGCCCGGGAGATATTCTGGGTACCCAGCAAAGTGGTGTGGTAGATTTTAAGAGATTAGACCTGATAAATGATTCGGTGATCATCAAAACGACAAAAAATACGGTAGAAAAAATTCTGGAAGCTGATCCGATGCTGTCCAGACCTGATAACCTGATCATTAAAAACTATTATATCAGATACTACAAAGGAAAAAACAAATGGAGTAAAATTTCATAAAAAAACCGCAGAAAATACTTCCTGCGGCCCCCTTATAAAACTGTTATTTAGAAGAAATTACTTTGATATGTTCAAAAAAATTTATTTAATAGTTAAGGCTTAATATTTTGTGATGTGGTGTGAAAATATCTATATAACAATATAAGATTTGGATAAGCTAAAACCTTAACTATTAAAATAAATTATGAAAAACAAAATGAATTATTTTTTTCCAACTTGCTTATTATAAAAACTAACTGAGTTTCGGTGGAGATGAGGGAATGAAACGAATAAAAATATCTCCAACTACTTTTGAGTTTTCATGATTGTACCGTTTTGTTTAAAGATCTTCTGTGCTTTAAAATTGGAAAATTAGTATAATTCATTTTGTTAACTAACATCGTGATTTATATAATTTTTGTTTTTAGAAACAATTACTTCTCATTCATCTGTATCTTCTACTATATAATGAAATTTGTGTCTCAGATTACTTTTACAAATGTCAGTATATTAATTCAGATCCTTTTTATATTATTTTAATTATTAGTTATAAAATTTTCACTTATTTGTGAATAGTATGCATCAAATACGATTAATATTCTCGTAACACAAAATCAATAACTCCTTTATTCATCACACTTTAAGAATAAAATGGTCTTTATTCAATCCTGAAGTATGATACTGCCAATTGATTGTAATAACTTCTGTAAGCACCTTTTTCAGACTCTCAAAAGACTCTGGTTTTTTCATGAAAATATTGGCTCCTTTTACAAAGATATCTTCAATTTCATTTTCCGGAATCGGTTCCGAAAATATGGTGGTTACCATGTTATTGAATTTTGAATTTGCTTCAATTTCTTCCAGGCATTCCATACTGTCTTTTCCAGGGATAGTGTATTTTATGAAAACAATTTCCGGCACTACGGCATCATCATTATTAAGATATAGCATCATATCTTTTCCGTTACAGAAACATTGAACTTTTATAGAGATTTTCAACTCTTTCAAAATATTTTTAAAAAAAATCAAGGTGTTTTCATCGTTATCTGCTACTATTACGTTCAGAAATTCTTTATTCATACTGCATTTTAGGGTTTATTACCGTGCTTTGAGCTCTTCTCCGTTTTCCAATAATTTTTTGGAACTGGGAGGGAGTGATTCCTGTTGTATTTTTAAACTGGGTGCTCAAATGCGCCACACTGGAGTAATTCAGCTTATGGGCTATTTCTGTAAGGCTTTGTTTATTTCTTATGATCAGGGCTTTCGCGTGCTCTATCTTTTGCAGAATAATAAAATTCTCAATAGATGTATAAGCAACTTCGGAAAATAGGTTGGAAAGATATCCATAGCTGTGATTCAGTTTCTCAGAAATATATATGGATGCTTTTACCGGTATGATCTCATCAGAAAAGACCAGTTCTACGATAACATCTTTTATTTTCTGTACCAACGCAGTCTTTTGACTTTCTATGATTTCTATACCATAATCTTCAAGATTTTTCTTAAAAAGACTGTGCTGTTCTTGTGTAAGGGGCTCATAAAATTCCACTTCACCGAAGTTCAGCAACCTGTACTTCAGCCCGTGTTCTTTAAGTTTTTCGTCCAATACCTTCTTGCAAAGGGCATTGAAATCAAATTTAACATACATTTTCATCCTAGTATATATAAGCCTGTTTTATTTAGTAAATATAATAATTTATTTCATTTAAAAGTGAAATAGGTGTAAATTTTTTATTTTTACCAAATAGACGCAAAAACTCCTGTATTTAAGAATACAGGAATTTAAACACTAAGGATGAAAAAAATATACTGATAAAAAGCTGTGTCAGCTCAAAACCAAGCATATGAATGTATTGTTATAAGTGATTTGGTTCTGAAGCAAAGATCATTCAAAAAAAGAAGTCACTTGTTATAGAATTACAGGATAAAGTTACAAAATTTTAAGTCAATCATGAGTGAATTAGAAACTCCATCATATAATCATCCATCACAAATCCATTTCCAATATCAAAAACACCTTCCCCATAAACCTTGTATCCTTGGGATTCGTAGAAATTTCGGGCAGAATTATTTTTATTTACATTCAAAATAATTCTTTCATTTCCACTTTCAGAAACTTTCTCATGCAGAAAATGAAGTGCTTTTTTACCGAATCCTTTTCCTTTACTTTCCGGAACAAGATAAATACGGTGCAGCTTAGTTGTTTTCTCTTCGTAATGATGTTCATATCCTATAAACCCCTCGTAAGAGTCATTATTTTCATCCTGAATAAGATAATAATGGTAATGAGGATTTTCAAGGTGGTTCAGAATTTCTGTTTCAGAATACATTTCGGAAAGCATAAATTCCATCTGTTCTTTCGAAAGAATGTCTGCATAGGCATTTTCCCATGATCTTCTTGCCAGATCCTGAATTAAAGGAATATCCACAGCTGTTGCCTGTCTTAATTTCATGATTTATTGTATTAATATGATTAAAAAAAGTGAAAAGCCTAAACTTTTCACCCTTTATATTTTTCCATGAACTTCTGAATTTTAAAACCATTTTAAAATTCAATTCATTATTAAATGTTGGCCATTTCAGCTTTAATTTTTGCATGAAGGCCTTCTGAAGCAGCCACTAAAGGAAGTCTTAAGAAGTTTTTAATGATTCCTTTTTCAGCCAGTATTACTTTAATACCGCAAGGGTTTCCTTCTGCAAAAATCAAGCGGGTAATATCTACCAGTTTATTGTGAATTGCATAAGCTTCTTTCACTTTTCCTTCAAAAGCTAACTGTACCATGGTAGAAAATTCTTTAGGATATGCCTGTCCGATTACGGAAATCACACCATCTCCACCTGCCAATGTTACCGGTAATGTATATTCATCATCTCCGGAAACCAATGAAAATCCTTCAGGTTTCTTTCTCAGAATATCAAAATACTGTAAAATATTGGGTGAAGCTTCCTTAATCAGGAATAAATTAGGAAATTCTTTGGCAAGACGAAGAGTGGTATCTGCCTCTACATTCTGCCCGGTTCTTGAAGGAACATTATAAATAATAATATTCTTCCCTGTGGAAGCTAACATTTTATAATGTTGGTAAAGACCTTCCTGATTCGGTTTATTGTAATAGGGAGATACTGAAAGTACTGCTTCAAATGCAGAAAGATCTGCTTCTTCAATCTGTTTCTTAACGTCAAGAGTATCGTTGCCGCCAATTCCCAAAACTAAAGGAAGACGTTTATTATTCACCTTAATGATATGCTCAATTACCTGTTTCTTCTCTTCTGCAGAAAGCGTTGCGGCTTCTGCCGTAGTACCCAATACTACCAAATAATTGGTTCCGTTTTCGACATTGTATTCAACAAGTTTTGTTAAACTGTCGAAGTCAACGGATAAATCTTCATTAAAGGGCGTTACCAATGCAACACCTACTCCTTTTAAAATGCTCATCTGTTAGAATTATTTTTGTCAAATTTAATAATTTACAGTAAGAATTTGTAATAAATAATAATGTTTTATTATACATATAGTTATATTTGCATATACTAAAAGATATTATGAAAAATAAATTCTTGTTAATAGGAATTGCCCTGGCAGCCCTTACAGCATGCAAAACAGCTTCTACGCTGCAACTTGCGGATGTAAAATCCCAGAAAAATATTTCTATTAATAATGAGCTAAAAAATGATGAGGAGTTTGTAAAATTTATTGAGCCTTATAAGCAAAAACTGGATAAAGAAATGAACCAGAAGATCTCTCATACGAATGTGGATCTTACAAAGCAGGGCGATAACAGCAATCTGGGTAATCTTTTAGCTGACTATACGTTTGAAGGAGGTAATGAGTGGATAAAAACTCATCTTAAACAAAATGTAGATGCTGCATTGATCAATATCGGAGGAATCCGTACCACCATTGGAAAGGGCGATATTTTACTGAAAAATGTATTTGAAGTAATGCCTTTCGAAAATGAGGTGGTTATTGTAAAAATGAAGGGAGCAGATTTACAGGGGCTTTTTGAGTATTATGCAAAAACGCAGGTCAACAACCCTGTTTCTCATTTATACATTGAAACAAAGAATGGACAGATCATTAAATCCTTAATCAACGGAAAGGAGGTAGATCCGGCTAAAGACTATTATGTTGCCACTTCAGACTATCTTGCACTGGGAGGAGACAATATGAAATTCTTTGCAAAAGGAGAATCAATCTCAACAGGAATTAAAATGAGAGATCTGTTTATCGATTATTTTAAGAAGACTCCTGAAGTTGTAGTAAATTCAGATGTTCGTTTAAATTTTATCGGGAAGAAGTAATGGATAGAAAAAGTTTTTTAAAAGCAATAGGAGGCGGATCTTTAGCAATGGCTTTAGCTCCCAATATGATGATGGCGGAAGAGTTGAAAATTCTTGACCTAAAATCCGCAAATAAACTGACTATTCTTCATACCAATGACCAGCATAGCAGAATAGAACCTTTCGATGCAAGCTATACAAAAAACCCTAACCAGGGAGGTTTTGCAAGAAGGGCTAGCTTAATTCAGCAGATCAGAAACCAGGAAAGCAATGTACTGCTTCTTGATTCAGGAGATATTTTTCAGGGAACTCCCTATTTCAATTTCTTTGGAGGAGAGCTGGAGTTCAAATTAATGTCCATGATGAAATATGATGCCTCTACCATGGGAAATCATGATTTTGATAATGGTCTTGATGGATTTTTAAAGGTACTTCCTAATGCAAAGTTTCCTTTTATCTGTTCCAATTATGATTTTAAAAATACTGTTCTTGACGGGAAAACTTCCCAGTATAAGATCTTCAACAAGAATGGAATCAAAGTAGGAATTTTCGGAGTGGGAATTCAACTGGACGGCCTTGTAGGTAAAAAACAGTATGGAGAAACCGATTATTCCAACCCTATTGATGTAGCACAGCATTATTCAAATTACCTGAAAAAAGATCAGAAATGTGATCTGGTGATTTGTCTTTCACATATTGGTTACGATTATAAAGATGAACCGAATAAAATAAGCGACAAAATTTTAGCGGCCAGTACAGAAAATATTGATATTATCCTGGGAGGCCATACTCATACATTTTTACCGGAACCTCAATCTTATACAAACAGACAGGGCAAAAATGTTCTTGTCAATCAGGTAGGATGGGCAGGTCTTCTTTTGGGTAGAATAGATTTTTATTTTGATACAAACAAAAACGTACAGCATATTTCCTGGAACAATCAGGTAATAGACAGCAGCATAGCATAACCGCATAATATGAAAAAACTCTCTATAATTTCTCTTGGTATTTTAGCATCCCTGCAGTTTACAAAAGCTCAGGTCATTTCATCAAAAAAATGGGCAGATCTGTTTTCCTATAACAAAGTCTTAGCAATGAAAGAAGACAATGGGAAAATCATTGCAGCTACAGAAAACGGAATATTCTATTATACAATATCAACAGGAGAAATTACGAAGTTGTCCAAGGCCAATGGCCTGCATAATGTTGGAATAACAGCCTTCGATTATAACCCACAGACGAAAACAGGACTCATTGGGTATGAAAACGGCTCTATGGATGTTATCACTCCACAGGAAATCAAATATATTGTAGATATTCCTATTGCTACCGGCTATAACGGAAATAAAAAAATCAATCATATTTCCATAACAGGAAATCAGGCTGTCATTTCTGTAGGCTACGGACTTTCCATATTTAATCTGAATAATAAAGAATTCGGAGATTCTGCATTTTTCCTGAATGGAGGGGTTTATCAGGCAAGTAATGAAGCCACCATATTCGGGAATAAGGTATATTCAGTAACGGATACCGGATTGAAGAGCCATCAGATGAATACTACCTTCCCGGTATATTCCACATGGACAACGGAAGCTCCCGGAGCATTCAAGCATATAGATTCAGAATCTGAGCTGGTATATTCATCCGCTACAGCTGCCTATTTTTATAACAACGGTACTCCTACCCAGCTTCCTACAAACTTTGATAATATCCATGATATCGTTGTTACATCCAATAATATTATAGTTACTGATAACAGAGTATATACTTATGGCATTAACGGAGTATCACAAAATGCGGTGAGCCTTGGAGAGGAATGCAACACTGCTATAACAGCTGGTGGAAAAATCTTTGGAGGAACCGTATTATCAGGGATCAAAGATGAAAGTAACAATACTTTTAAGCCATTAGGCCCTTACTATAATTTTGCCTATAATATTAATCTTTTCGATAATAATCAACTCTTGGTTTCCACTGGTGCCAGAGCAAATAATTACAATCACCCGTCTATTATTCCGCAAGAACCAGGATTTTATTATTTCAACGGTACGGATTGGATCTATCCTTCTTTTTTCAACAAAAGTAATCCAAATCGTCCAGTCTTTGTCAACGTATTGGATGCTATTATAAGCCCTTATAACAGTAATGAAGTTCTCTTTACTAATTATACAATGTTGTCTCACGGAGTATATAAAATGAAATATAATGCTACAAGCAAAGATTTTGAGCTGGTAAAGTATTATAATCTTGGCGCTGAGCCTTACTACAGACGCCCAGTAGGATTGACTACAGATACTCAGAACAATCTTTTTGTTTCCTTCGGATTTAATGACGGAAATCCTTCCATGGGGATCTATGATAAAGCCGCAGATGATTTTATCATCAAGAAAATCGTTTTGGCCAGTGATGGTATACAAAAGGCCGTTTTCCATGAAAATATGTTATGGACTCCATTGCCGAGATCTAATAACTTTTGGGTATATGACTATAAAAATGCAACCAACCTTTCCGATGATACAGACTATATTCTTGGTTCTGCTAATGGATTTAACAGTTCAGGAGGAATCCTATCCGTAGCATTTGATAAGTCCGGAGATGCATGGATCGGTACAGATGGAGGCTTAAGAATTATGCCTAATGCTGCATCTGAAATAAAAAAACCACAGCCTGAAGTAGAACCTATAGTAATAGAACAAAACGGGCTGGGTGAAGAGCTTTTCAGAGAATCAGCTATTCTTCAGATTGCAGTAGATGAAGGAAATTACAAGTGGGTATCCATTGATGGTGGTGGTGTATATTATCTGTCTGCTGACGGCCAGAAAACCATAAAACATTTTACTAAAGAAAATTCACCTCTTCCTACAAACAGCGTTACAGATATAAAAGTTGATAAGAAAACCGGGAAAGTATATTTTGTAACGTATAATGGTATTGTAACCTATCAGGGGGACGTTGCTGATGTAAATTCCAATTTCGGGGATGTTGTGGTATATCCTAACCCTGTTGTATATTCCAATTTTAAAGGAAAAGTTACCCTTAAAGGCCTTGCTGAAAAAACGAATATAAGAATTGTAGATGCAGCAGGAAATGTTGTACATTCTGCAGTGGCAAGAGGAGGTTATTATGAATGGGATCTTAATAATCAGAAAGGAGTAAGAGTAGCATCAGGAATGTACTTTGTCCTGATGACCAATGAAGACGGGTCTGATAAAGCTACAGCCAAAATAGGAGTAGTCAATTAATTAATGAATTCACAAAACGGTTTTTTACTTTCGTTTATAAAATACGGAGAAAATGATGCTGTATTGCATTGTTTCACTGAAGAAGAGGGTTTTCAAAGCTATTTTCTGAAAGGAATTTATTCTAAAAAGAACAAAAAGAAAGCCCTGCTGCAGCCGCTGAGCCAGCTGAATTTTTCAATACATCCACCCCGTGGCAATGGTATACCAACCGTTTCAAAGTTTGAACTGGTAAAAAACAATGATATTTATACGGATATAAGAGTTAATACCGTCATTTTCTTTATTTCAGATTTTCTGAGCCATATTCTGAAATATGAGGATAAAAATATTCCGATCTATGCCGGTATTGATCACTTTATCAATGAACTGACGAACAGAAATTATCAGGCACATCTTCTTTTTTTACTGGCTGTTTTAAAAATTCAGGGGGTTGCTCCACTGTTGAGTGATGGTAAGTTTTTAGATCCGGAAACCGGCACTTTTTCTTTAGGAATCAGCCATCAGCAGTTCAATGAAGAAATTTCTGCATTATGGAAAGAGGCACTTTGTGCTGAAAACCTGTATGCTACAAAAATCCATTCCTCGTTAAGAAAAGATTTTCTGGACAGCCTTCTGGTGTACTATCATTATCATATTACGGATTTCAAAACACCTGCTTCACTGGAAATTATCCAGCAGATATTTGAATAGACGGATTCATGATTGGCTGATCTTTTTTTACAGTTCTTTTGTTTTTTCAATATCTTCAGGCATTTCGGTTTCAGATTCTGCAATTTCTTTTTTGGAGAATCTTGGCTGCAGAATTTTTGCAATAAGTCCCGTCCAGCCTGTCTGGTGGGAAGCTCCTACTCCACGGCCATTATCCCCATGAAAATATTCATAGAATAAGATATAATCTTTAAAATCCGGATCGGTTTGAAATCTTTCATACTGCCCGTGAACAGGTCTTTTTCCATTTTCATCTTTTAAAAAAATCTTTGCAAGCCGTTTGTTTAAAGCATCTGCTATCTGATCAAGGTTTAAGTAATTTCCACTTCCCGTAGGATATTCAACTAAGAAATCGGGACTGTAATAGAAGAAAAAGCGCTGAAGACTGTCGATAATCAGAAAATTGATAGGAAACCATACAGGGCCGCGCCAGTTGCTGTTACCCCCGAACAGTCCGCTGTCACTTTCTGCAGGTGTATATTTTACACTATAATCCGTTTCATTCAGAGTTAAAGTATAAGGGTTATTTTCATATTCTTTTGATAATGCTCTTACTCCATAGTCACTTAAAAATTCATCCGGATTCAACATTCTGCTTAACAATCTTTTCAGACGATGCCCACGAAGCAAAGACAAAAGGTGTTTGGAATCCTGGCCTTTGACTTCCCACCTTGAAACCAGAGAAGCCAGTTCGGGTTTATTATCCAGTACCCATTTCATTCTTTTCTTAAAATTGGGAAGATTTTCAATCATTTCATCATCTATAACCTCAACGGCAAACATCGGGATCAGCCCTACAATGGTCCTTAATCTCAAATACATATGCGTTCCGTCATTAGAAGCTATGGCATCATAGAAAAACTCATCCTGCTCATCCCACAAACTGAATTCTTCATCACCCATATTATCCAATGAATTGGCAATCGCCAGGAAGTGCTCAAAAAACTTCATCGCCATTTCTTCATACACATTATTGTAAAGGGCCAGTTCCAGGGCAATCCGCATCATATTCAGGGCAAACATAGCCATCCAGCTTGTCCCGTCTGACTGTTCCAGCTGTTCTCCGTTGGGTAAAACAGCATTCCGGTCGAAAACACCAATATTATCAAGCCCTAAGAAACCTCCTTCAAATATGTTGTTGCCATTGGTATCTTTTTTATTGACCCACCAAGTAAAGTTCATCAATAGTTTCTGGAAAGCACTTTCTAAAAATTCCAGGTCGGGCTTATCTTTTAAATATTCATCAATTTTAAATACTCTGAAAACAGCCCAGGCATGTACTGGAGGATTCACATCGCTAAAGTTCCATTCGTAGGCGGGAAGCTGCCCGTTTGGATGCATATACCATTCAAACAGGAAAAGTTTCAGCTGATGTTTTGCAAAATCAGGATCTATCAAAGAAAAACTGATGGTGTGAAATGCCAGGTCCCAGGTTGCATACCACGGATATTCCCATTTATCCGGCATGGAAATAATATGTTCGTTATTAAGATGCTTCCAGTCATAATTTCTGATTTTATCCCGCGACTTTGGAGGAGGCATTTCAGCCGGATCACCTTTCAGCCATTTTTCAACATTGTAGTGGTAAAACATTTTATTCCACAACATTCCCGCAAAAGCCTGCCTTTGCACCAGTTTTTCATCTTCCGAAGCAATTCCTTTCTGGATTTCAGCATAAAATTCATCTGCTTCTTTTTGTCTTTCTTCAAAAAGAGTTTCAAAGTCTTTAAAGGGTTCCCGTAAGTCCTTATCTGATATTCTGAATTCAAATATTCTGGATTCTCCGGCCTTGAAATCTTCATCAATAAAAAAAGAAGCTTTCGTTCCTGCATTCTTTGGATTCACTGACTGAGAATTACCTGTCATTACAAAATTATTAATCCCGTCTTTGCAGAATTTTGACTCATTTTGAGACTGGTAAAGTCTTTCATTATTGGTTTCATTGTTACAGAACAGGGTCTTTAAAGATTGTTTTGCGTAGACATTTTTGATCTCAATATCCTTATGGTTCACTTTAATACGGTCTGCATCTTCGGCAAATAACTGAGGTTCATAGTCATCATATCCCCAGTTCCAGGTATTCCGGAACCAAACTGTTGGTAATAGTATAAGAGGTGCTTCTTTTTCAGATTTGTTGACAATCGTTAGCCGGACCAGAATATCATTCTGACTTTCCTTTGCGTATTCAATGAAAATGTCAAAATAGTCATTGTGATCAAAAATTCCGGTATCAATCAGTTCATATTCCGTTTCATCCTTACTTCTTGAAGCATTTGTTTTCACGAGGTCTTCATAAGGAAAAGTATTTTGAGGATATTTATACAGCATTTTCATATAAGAATGGGTAGGTGTAGAATCCAGGTAATAAAAATATTCCTTTACATCTTCACCATGATTTCCCTGTCCGTTGGTCAGTCCAAAGAACCGCTCTTTCACCATCTTATCCTTTTTATTCCAGAATCCCACAGAGAACACAAGTTTCTGAAGGTCATCACAGATTCCGCATATGCCTTCCTCACCCCAACGGTATGTTTTGGCTTCTGCCGTATCATGACTGGTATAATTCCAGGCATCACCGTTTTCACTGTAATCTTCACGAACAAGCCCCCATTCCCTGTTGCTTACATAAGGACCCCATTTTTTCCATAAAATATCTGAAATTCTCTGTTTTTCTGACATAGATAAGATGTTTTGTACAATTGTAAAATGTATTCATGTATTGATGACCACAAGCTCAAAACTTTAAACTTTAAACTTTAAACCTTGAACCTTGAACTTTAAACTACTATCCCCCCGTAGAAAAACTCTCAAACGTAGTCATTCCACCATCAACGAAAATGCTGGTTCCTGTGATATAATCAGCAAGATCACTGGCAAGAAAAGCAGCTAAATTTCCGATATCCTGCGGCTGTCCGATTCTGTTATAAGGAATAAGGGTAAGTAGAGAATTAAGTGCTTCAGGAGTATTCCATGCATTTTGATTAATAGGAGTCTGAATTGCTCCCGGACAGATAGAATTGACCCTGATTTTGGCTGCTCCATATTCCTGAGCAAGGGTTTGCATCAACATTCTGATGGCTCCTTTACTGGATGCATAGTTGGCATGTCCGGCCCAAGGTATAATTTCGTGAACAGAACTGATGTGAATAATTTTCCCACAGGCTACAGAACGTGAAGGATCTATGCCACGCCGTAGAAATTCTTTAATGGCTTCTCTGGCACATAGAAACTGTCCCGTAAGATTGACACCTATGACAGCATTCCATTGGTCAATAGTCATGTCCGTAAATTTCGCATCCTTTTGAATGCCTGCATTATTCACCAGAATATCTACAGTTTGAAATTCGGAAACAACATTCTGAAACATTTTGACTACCTGATCTTCTTTGGAGACATCACATGCGTAAGTGATTCCTTTTCCTCCGGCATCAGTGATTTCTTTCAAAACAGCTTTGGCTTCTTCTGCAGATCTTTCTGAGGAATGATTGACAATGACTGTTGCTCCAGCTGCAGCTAATGATTTGGCAATTCCTGAACCTATTCCACTGGAGGCTCCTGTAACCACAGCAACCTGATTTTGAAGTGATATTTCCATGTTTTGTAATTTGATGTTACTCAAAGTTATGGAAAGATATCAGCAGATAAAAAATTATGATTTTAAAATTTTATTAAAGTTTCTTGTACATCAGATATTGA
Source organism: Chryseobacterium viscerum (assembly GCF_025949665.1). Lineage (NCBI taxonomy): Bacteria > Pseudomonadati > Bacteroidota > Flavobacteriia > Flavobacteriales > Weeksellaceae > Chryseobacterium > Chryseobacterium viscerum. Next base: position 227,701 of record NZ_JAPDFT010000003.1, read on the forward strand.
GGTCCGCTCCTCCCCATTCTGGTTTTACCATCATAAATGTATCCTGCCTGAAGATAAATGTGGTAAGCAGAATTGTTTTTCTGGTTTACCGCCAGTACAATTTCGTTGCACTCCCCGAAGTGGTTCTTTACAAAATTCCCTACCTCCAGCATAGCTATTTTCCCTATTCCTCGTCCCTGCATCTGAGGATTTACAGATAAGGAACGTAGTAAAACTGATGTTTCATCATCGGTAAGTTCAAATTTATCTTTCCCAAAATCAAGTACAAAAAAACCTGCAACCTGATCATTTTCAAATATAGTCACCGGAAATGCATCGTCATCATCCCGTTCACTGATACGTTGCAAAGCCTGTTGAGCTGTCGCAGTAAATTGCATCTGGTTTTCATCCAAAGCATAACTTACTCCGGAAAGATCTTCTGGTTTATAGAATTCTAAATGTATCATGTCTTAGTGATGGTATATATCTTCATACATTACTCCTGCACGGATTTCCACGGGAAGTTTATTCTCCTCAGGAACAATAGGGCAATTGTAATCGTAAGCATTATATGCACAAAAAGGATGATAAGATTGATTAAAATCAAGTACAATAGTGTTCCCTTTCGGAATTTTCAGATCCATATATTTTCCTCCTCCATAGGTTTCCTTTTCATTGGTAGCGTCACGGAACGGAAGAAAAAGGTAATCTTTGTATTTTTCCTGTTTAATTAAAGCCAGACTTTGGTACAATGTTACAGTATATGACTTACCATCCAATGTAAAAGTTGCTTTTCCATATTCCTGATATGTCTTTGTTTTCCCTGAAGAAGTGGGAAGTTCAAAAGGTTTTGTATCTTTTGATTTAACAAATTCTGCCGTTACTCTATATTTGGCATCAAAAGGGAAGAAAGGGTGTCCTTTAAAATTTTTAAAATTATCTCCTCTTAATGGAGTCTCTTTTGGATTGAAGTATTCAGCATTAAGTTCTTTCTGAAATTTCTGAACATCTTTCTCTTCCTTTGAAATGGCTTTCTGAGAAAAAGCCCATAATGGCAGGAGTAAAAAGAGTACTATATATTTTTTCATGAATATAAAATTATAAGTAAAACTATGAATTTTCGGAACAACAAAAGTTAAAATTCTAATAAAAAAACATAATCTGTTTTAAATAAAATAAGCCCCTGCTGATCTAGCATACTTTTTGAAAAGCAAAGTTCATGGACAGAAAAAACTTCATCAGGACCAGTGCATTGGCGATATCAGGTTTCTATTTTCTTCAATCTGAATTATTCCGGGCTGAGGAAAGAAAAAACAGCCAGATCAAAGAGAATACTGATGTTCCCATTATAATCATCGGCAGCGGATATGGAGGTGCTGTATCTGCATTACGTCTTTGTGAAGCAGGAAAAAAAGTAGTGATGCTTGAAATGGGTCTTAACTGGGAAAAAGCAGGAATTCCGTTTTCCAATCTGCTGAAACCTGGGAAAAGCTCGGCCTGGCTGAAAAAGAAAAGCATTGCACCTTTCATGAATATTTTTTCTTTGACTCCTTTTACCGGAGTATTAGACCGTCTGGATTTTGATCATATCAATATCTGGTTAGGAAGAGGCGTTGGCGGAGGTTCTCTTGTGAATGGCGGAATGGCTGTTACTCCCAAAGAAAGTTATTTCAAAGAAGTTTTTCCGGATCTTGATGCTGAAAAATTCTACAATCATTACTTTCCTCTGGTACGGGAAGAACTCAAAGTAAATGTGATTGACGAACAGTTTCTGAAAGACTGTCCTTATTATAAATTCACTCGGGTAGGCGAAGAAGAGGCTCATAAAGCTGGTTTTAAAACCATGAGAGTTCCGAATGTATATGATTTTAAGTATATGGAAAAAGAATTCCGGAATGAAGTTCCCCGCTCTGCCCTTAATACCGAGGTCATCTATGGCAACAATCACGGAAAAAACAGTTTGGATAAAACTTATCTCAGAAAAGCGATGGAAACCGGAAACCTGGAAATCCTTGATCTTCATCGTGTCCAAACGATAAAACTTAATGATGATAAAAGCTATACATTGAATGTTCAGCAGATTGATACTTCAGGAATTCCGGTTGCTAACAAAGTTTTCAACTGCAAAAAGCTGATCCTTTCTGCAGGAACCATGGGAACCTTACAGCTTCTGTTACAGTCTCATGCAGAAAACAATTTTCCTGTTCATGAAAAGATCGGAAAACAATGGGGAAACAATGGAAATTTTATGACCGGAAGAAACTGGGTAAAACCTTTGTCAGGCGGTACGGGAGCTAAGCAATCTACTATTCCTGTAGGAGGAATTGACAACTGGGACGATCCGGAACATCCGTTTTTCACAGAAATTGCCCCTTTACCGATGGGAATGGATGTCGCTACGGCTTTATATCTGCTGATCAACAGAGTCGATAAAAAAGGGGAAGTTACCTACAATAAAGCCAGCCAATCCCTGACTTTGAACTGGAACGAAAGCAATACCGCCAAAATGAAAGAAAATGCCCAATATTTTATCCGTAAAATGAATAAAGCCAATGGCGGAACCAGAAGCCATCTGCTTTTCAACAATGGTTTCGGAGCTGATATCTGCTACCATCCGCTTGGAGGATGTGTTTTGGGTGAAGCTACCAACGAATTTGGAAAGCTAAAAGATCATGAAAACCTGTATGTTCTGGACGGATCATTAATTCCCGGAACCATTGGTGTCAATCCGTTTGTCACCATTACCGCTATTGCAGAATATTGTATTGAAAACCTGATTAAACAGAATGAATTTGTCTGAAATCAGGGCATTGAATGTACTTCTGTAAGATAGTTCCGGATATCATCTTCCAGCTTTACCGGATAGATAAAATGAAGCTTTTCAGCCAAATAAGTTCCCAGTTCATGAACCAGATCCGCATATGTAAGCAGAGCTTTCCAGTTTTCTTCAATATCATTTCCTGAGAAAGTGCCTTCCACTTTATTCCATAATTCCGGGGATAAATATTGTTTGAAAAGTCTTCCGTGTTTATTGGTTGTAATAGTGTCCCAGTCATGATTTCCGGCAATATACCATTCGATCAAAGGAACGAGATAATCTGTACGCAGGACATTTTCAGACATAAATTTGGCATAAAACATATCACCGCGTTTAAGGCATTTTGCCACATAGGTTGTATCCCACCAGAAGTCATTGATCAGCTGTTGAAATTCTTTTTCCGCAGGCTGATGGATCATGATCGACTGATAGGTTGGCGGTTTCATATTTCTTGTCAGACCATCTTTATCTATTAAAACCTGATATCCTACATCCCAATCTTCGGGAAGAGTTTCTTCATTGACTTCTTCAATAAATTCAGACACCTGATACAGTTTAAAATCAACTTTCACATGGTCTCTGTACAAAACCATTTTCATAGCATGTTTTCCCTCAAAAACATGGTCATCTTCTTCAATCATGGAAATAGGATCACCAAAAAGCCTGGTCCATTCATTTCCGGATTCATAAGATTTCCTGTTTTCAAAAACAAGTTCTACATCAAGATCACTAAAATCATCTACAGGAGCATAAGGGTTTACCAATGAACTGGTAAGAAGAACAGCACGGATGTCCGGATTGTTTTCAGCCCAATGAATAATATGTTTCAGTTTTTCTTCCCTTATTTTCATATTTATCAGAATTCTGATATTTTTACCCGATACACATCGGAAGAGTTTCTTTTAATTGATTCTACAAAAAAGCCGCCTTCTTCAGGAATTACTTCTTTTAAATCAAAACTTTTACAGTCCTTCGGAAGCCCTGAAAATATCAGGGTAAACCAAAAATCTTTCATAAAAGGAACCGGCGTCCAATAAGGAGAAATTGAAATATTTTCTGCGTGAATCAATTTACTTCTATGCTCAGACTGGTTGTCAAAAAGATAGGTCGAATGCCAGATCCTGATGAGATTTCCCAAAAACGGCGATGCTGGAAAACAACAGTGTACGATCACCTGTTTTTCTTCTTCCGTTTTTGCCTTAAGAGATTCCAGGATTTCCTTTGCAATAACAGGTTTTACAATTACTTCTTCCACCTTTTAATAAGTAATAAATAATGAGCAATGAGTAATAGATCTGCTACTCATTGCTCATTATTGGTATTAATATTCTAATTCTAATTTTTCTTTTGTATAATTCCTCACCTCATTGGTCAGTTCAGGATTTTCGGCCAGCTTTTGTCCATAGGAAGGAACCATTTCCAGCAGTTTCCCTTTCCATTCGCCATGAAGTTTTTCCGGGAAGCATTTTTCCAGTACGTTCAACATAGCATATACTGCTGTGGACGCACCTGGTGAAGCTCCCAGCAGAGAAGCGATAGTCCCGCTCTTATTCACTACCACTTCAGTTCCGAATTCCAGTTTTCCCCCTTCTTTTTCATCTTTTTTGATGACCTGAACCCTCTGGCCTGCTACTTTCAGCTCCCAGTCATCTTCTTTAGCATCTTTGATAAATTCTCTTAAATGCTGCATCCTCTGGGATTTTGTCATAGCAACCTGCTGGATAAGGTATTTCGTCAGAGGAATATTGTGCCACCAAGCTCCGAAAAGTGATTTCAGGTTTTTGGTGTTTACACTTTCAGGAAGATCAAGATAGCTTCCCTCTCTCAGAAATTTGGTGGAGAACCCTGCAAAAGGTCCGAAAAGAAGTGCTTTTTTCCCATCAATAATTCTAAGGTCAAGGTGCGGAACAGACATCGGCGGAGCATCTACTGTAGCCTGTGTATATACTTTAGCCTGATGTTTTTCTACCAATTCCTGATTATGGCTTACCAGCCACTGTCCGGAAACCGGAAAACCTCCGTAGCCCTCACTTTCTTTAATATCTGAACTGTCCAATAACGGAAGCGCATATCCTCCTGCTCCAATGAAAACAAAGTCTGCAACAACTTCCTGTTTGTGACTATGAATTCTGTCTTTTACCTTCATTCCCCATTTCCCATCTTCTCTTGGATCTATGTCTTTCACTTCGTGGTATAAGAAAACTTCAACATTGGAATCTTCCAGAAGATGTCTTCCCATTTTTCTTGTCAGTGTTCCGAAGTTCACATCCGTCCCCATATCCATTTTCGTTGCTGCCATTACTTCAGACTGATTTCTTTTGCTCATTACCAAAGGAATCCATTCTCTCAGTTTCTCGTGATCTGTAGAAAATTCCATTCCTGAGAAAAGAACAGATTCTGCCATTTTATCATGGCGTTTTTTAAGATATTCAGCATCTTTTTCCCCGAATACCAGACTCATATGAGGGCAGGAATTGATAAATTCTTTTGGCTCATGAATATAACCTTTAGTGAGCAGATAAGCCCAAAATTGTTTTGAAATTTCAAACTGTTCTGCAATGCTTTCTGCCTTGGTGATATCAATAGACCCATCCGGTTTCTCCGGGGTATAATTTAGCTCACAAAAAGCGGAGTGCCCTGTTCCGGCGTTATTCCATGCTGCTGTACTTTCTTTGGCAAACCTTCCCAGTCTTTCAAAGATTGCAATTTCAAGATTTGGATCAAATTCATGAAGCAGCGTTGCTAAAGTGGCGCTCATGATTCCGCCGCCTATCAGTACAACATCATATTTAGGTTTCGGTGTTCTGCTTGTAAGCGATTGTGACATAATTTTAAATTTTACTTCAAATTTCGGGAAAAGTTTTAAAAACAGGAACGCGTTTAACGATTTTAACATGTTATTTTTTACAGCAAAAATACTTCTTGAGTATACAACAAAAAGCCATGGAAAATTTCAATAAAACATCATTGAAATGATTGATAATATCAGGTCATTATGCTCTCTTGGATCATCAAAAATGAGCGCAAAAAAAACTTAAGCATTGGAATGCTTAAGTTTCGGTTAATTTTATTTTACAAACAAGGTTTTGGCAATAAAGACCTGTTTTTTAATTCAATTTTGCCGTCAGTTTTTTAAACTGTTTTTCTGCATTTTTACCTTCATAAAGAATGGCATATACGGTATCTATAATTGGAAGTTTAAGATTCTTCTGCTTTGCTGTTTTATAAATAGAATCTGCAGCATAGTATCCTTCCGCCACCATATTCATAGACTGAATGGCAGATCTCACGGTATATCCTTTTCCGATAAGGTTTCCAAGGTTCCTGTTTCTTGAGAAAAGTGAATAAGCAGTTACCAGCAGGTCTCCCAGATATGCACTTTCATTCACATCTCTCGGTGCTTCATAGATGGCTTCCAGGAAAGCTTCCATTTCACGGATTGCATTGGAAACAAAAACAGCGGTAAAATTATCTCCATACCCTAATCCACTTGCGATTCCCGCTCCTATCGCAAAAATATTTTTAAGAATAGCACTGTATTCATTTCCTAAGATATCTTTACTTGTATGTACTTTAATAAAGTCTGAACTGAAAATTCCTTCAAGTTTTTCAGCCGTTTCATCTTCTACTGCCGCAATGGTAAGGTAAGAAAGTCTTTCCATTGCTACTTCTTCTGCATGACAAGGCCCAGCAATAACCGCCTGATTTCTGAATCCGATTTTAAATTCATCACGCAGATAATGGGCTACTACATCATTTACTTTAGGAATAATTCCTTTAATTGCAGAGATAAAGATCTTATCTGAGTAATCACAGGTCATCTTATCCAGTGTATCAGACAGGTAAATAGACGGGGTTGCCAGAACAATAACGTCACAGGCAGAAACCAGTTCGTTAATATCCGTTGTTAATTTTAAGCTTTTCAGATTAAAGTGAGCAGCTGTAAGATAAGTCGGGTTGTGTCCACGAAGCTCGATGGCTCCTTTTACAAATTCACTTCTTACGCACCAGTGTACAACTTTACAGTTTTCAACAAGCATTTTTACGATAGCGGTTGCAAAACTTCCGCTCCCTACAACTCCTACAGAAATATCCTTTTTATTCTTTTTTGGATTCGAAGATTCTGAAATAATTTTCTTTTTAGCCATAATTGGAATGTGAACTGCAAAGATATTAAAACAAAGACGTAACGAAGGCTTTGAAACTATGATAAACACCATTTTCTGAAAAAATTAACATTCCAACACAATTAAACAGCTAATTAACCGTTAAATACAGAAAAAACTGAATTTTAATTAAAAATAACCCACAAAGCTTATTTTTAATTAAATTTGCAGCTTCAAAACCGTTTTAAATTTTACTAAGAGAAGAAATATGAAAAAATTTCTAAACAGCAAGAAGAACGTAAACATTCTCCTGGGAGGACTTTTGCTAGTAGTTTTTGCACAAGGTGTCTTCATTGCAAAGCTCTTTTCTGAAAGGGACGACAAAACCTACGAAGTTAACCTTGTAAAAATAAACACTGAAAAAGACAGTGTAGATTATCTAAAAATGAAAACTGATCTTACTCTCGTAGATCAGACAGTTGCTCAGCTCAACTCCTTCCTGAAGTCCAAAGACATTACCAACGAAAAGCTGATGATGCTCAATCAGGACAGTATTTCAAATTCTATTTATCTTTCCAAACAGGCCAACCGATACAGTCAGTATCTGATGGATCTTCAGAAAAAACTGATGCAGGTTCCTTTGGGTATGCCTACAGACGGATATATTTCCTCTAATTTCGGAGTGAGAAAAAACCCGATTCCGTTCAAAACTGTTTTCGCATCGGTAAAAACAAGTGCAGCCACAGAAACAAAACCTGTAGCGGTTGCAGCCGCAAAACCTGAGGTAAAAGCTGAACCTGTTGAAAAAATTGTAGAGCTTACAGACAGTTATGGAAATAAAAGAGAAGTAAAAGTGATGGTTACCCCAAAAGCTACACCCATGGCTGCCTCCTCTGCTCCTGCGACTACAAAATCAGTTGCCGGAACTACAACAACCAAAACTGTTGCTGCTGAAAAAAACAATCCCCCTGCCGAAGCTGATCAGATGCAGTTTCACAAAGGGCTGGATATTGCCGTTGCCTATGGTTCTGATGTAAGAGCTGCGGCTGCCGGAACAATTATTTTTTCCGGACAGAAAGGTGGCTATGGAAACTGCGTAATTGTTTCTCACGGAAACGGACTGGCTACGCTGTATGGACACTTATCTCAACTTATATCTAAAGTGAATGATAAAGTAAAAGTAGGCCAGGTAATTGCTAAATCCGGAAATTCAGGACGCTCTACAGGTCCTCATCTTCATTATGAAGTACACAAAAACAATACTCCGATTAATCCGAAATTGTTTATGAATCTATAAAAAATAAAGGCTGTTCACATAGAACGGCCTTTTATTTTTAATGTTAATCTGCCTGATTTTATGGAAACTCAATATTCAAGAGTTTTTTTGTCTTTCTGTCGAATGCCATATTGATAAAAGGAAAAACTTTATCTCTTACTCCTACTTCTCTAATGACAACAATGTGTCCCAAATTGGAATCTTCAATGAATTCAAATCCCTGGAACTGTGTTTTTTTAATCGGTCCTGCTATAGAATCCATTCTGGAAAGGACCTCTTTTGCCATTTTCTCTTTAGGTTTAAATTTAGGATCAAACATTTCAAGAATTCCGTTGTAATCTTTTTTGAGCAGAAATGAATTCACCTTTTCTACTTCCGGATATATATCTTTTACTTCCTGCAGTTCTTTTTGGGTGAATGATTTTGTAAAACTGGCGCCATCAGATAAAAGTAATTTTGTTTTGATAACATCATATTCTCCAGGTTTCTGATTCTGAAAAACTATAAATGCAATATTGGCGGCATTGGATATCGCTCTTTGAGGCTGGCTATTGATGAGTTTACTGTCTTTAACCTCCACTTCAAAAAAATCGCTGGATTTTCCATTCAACGTTTGCACTCCTTTTAACATTTCAGCATGGCCCCCATAAAATTTAAGAATTTCGTCGACAGATTTTTTATCTTCGGATGTAGTCGCTAGTTTACCACAGCTAAATAAAAACAACAGCAACAGAAAAGGCAGAATTTTAATTGATTTCATGAGTTATTATTTGATTTTAAAAATAAGCTACAGATCTTCTTCTCTTTTTAAAAGAATGATTTTCTGCAAATCAAATATAACAAAAAGTACATGCAAAATTTACATGTACTTTCAATTCTTACCATTATTTCAAAATTTTAAGAGTTCCTTTCGGATGGGTAAACGTACCGTCAGGGCCTGCAATATTTGAATAGATAATATTTTTATTATAATCCTGAATATTGACTACATTGAAGCCAAGATGCGGTTCGTGCCAATAGACCATAAATACATTTTTTGCTACCTCTACGGCTGTGTATTCTACAGTATCCGTTGCTCCTTTTACATCTCCTTCCGTGCCTACAAAAGTCATTGTTTTGTTATCCTTAAAATCAAGAAGGAATTTTATTGCTCCAAAGTCCACTTCAACCTTATGACCAATTGCAGGGTAAGGATATTTTAATGTCCATTCCATTTCTCCCAGAAATACTTTTACTCCCATTTCTAATTCGTCTTCCCCGGGAAGGTTTGGATATTTACTTACCATATATTTTATGGCTGCATCTGAAGATTTATTTTCAGTTACTGCTTTTTTATAGTTTTCCAGATAGTTTTTAACAAAATCGAGAGAACTTGGAGAAAGGGATAGTTTTGCAAAGTGAGATGGAACTACCTGCTTAGGCTGCAGAGATTTCATTTCATTAATCTGGTCAATCCACAAATCAATTGCTTTTTCATTTTTTGTATCCGCAAGCCAAAGGTGAGAATCTGTGAAAACAGAAATTCCGCCTACAATTGTTTTGATGGAAGGAATCCAAAGGAAACTATGAGCTGGATCTTCAGGATTCTGTCTGATTTCTATTTTATTTCCTTCCAGATCAGGTATTGCATTCACAGCTTCTGGTACAACCATCTCCGAAGGGGCATCTGATTTCAGCTTTGGACCCCATACTTCCAGTTTATTATCTTTTGATGCTGAGACCAGATAAGCTGTCTGAGCCGTTGAAATAATTTTTGCATTTGGAAAGGCTTTTTTGATTGCGCCAAGACCAAAATAAAAATCCGGATCACTCTGAGAAATGTAAACAGTTGTTAAATTCTTTCCAGTTGCCTTTACTTCTTTAATCAACTGCTCCACATACTGTTTTTGGAATTGTGCATCAACAAGTATCGCATCCTTATCACCATAGATGATGGTTGATGTAACAGAGAAAATGGCTTTTGTACCCGGATTATATACCTTGATCTTTAGGTTCCCAGCCCATAAAATACTGGCAAAACCCAATAACAGAACTGATGAGAAAATTTTTTTAAGCATCATTTTTGATTTTTTTTAGTGATTTTACATTTTAGTTGATTAATAAGCAGCAGTAAAACGTTCTCTAATGTGTTTATTCTGCTCCAATTCATCCACCAAAACAACGGCAACATCTTCTACAGAAAGAATACTTCTTCCGTTTTCATCAAATACCGGAGTTTCTAATGAAGTTCTGTATTTTCCTGTTCTTTCTCCCACATTTGCCTGGTTCATTTCTATTGCAGGACTGAAGTATGTCCAATCCAGAGTTTTGTTTTCTTTGATTTTGTTCAGATAATCTCTTGCTGCTGCAGCACCTGGTTTGTAAGCTTCAGGGAAATCCGGAGTATCTACGATTTGTACATTATCCGGAGTGTAAAGGCTTCCTGCTCCCCCTACTACAATAAGTCTTTTTACCCCAGACTGTTCTACTGCTTTTTGAATACTCTCAGAGCCAGTCAAAAAATCATTGTAAAGATTGGGATTCGTCCATCCTGCGTTGAAGGTACTGATTACAGCATCGCTTCCTTTTAATACTTCAGCCAATTCATCTACATTGTTTACATCAATACTTTTTGCCGTTACATTCTCCTGTGATTTTACTTTAGAGGCATCTCTTACCAATGCTTCTACAGCATATCCTCTGTCTGCTAATTCCGCTACTACGTGTGCTCCTACAAATCCTGTTGCACCAATTACTGCTACTTTTTTCATAATGTTTTATTTTTAAATTAAATTGTAATAAAATTTATTACATTTGAAGTTAAAAAATTTTTATTCGAACTGGTCAGCGAATTCCTGTAATGACTTGTCTCCTAAAAACTTTACTACCAAATGATCTGTTTCTTCAAATAATGTATTTAAATGAATGTTAATTTCCTTACCAACACTGCATGCCGGATTGGGATTCTGATTTTTTTTACCTAATACTTCTGTATTTTTTACTGCTTTATAGATTTCCGAAATGGTAATCAATTCAGCATTTTTTCCAAGCTGACTTCCTCCTTCTTTCCCTTGTCTGCTATTAATCAGACCTACTTCTCTCAATACGCTGATCTCCTTTCGGATAATCACCGGATTCACATTGATACTACCGGCTATCCACTCGGAAGTAAGCCACTCCTGAGGGCTCTTCGCCAATAATGTCATGATATGTATTGCCGTAGCAAATCTTGTATTGTTCATTATAATTACATTGCAAAGGTAAGCATTTTTTTAAATGTAACAAATTTTATTACAGTTAATTTTTTCTTAAAGGATTAATTTATCCAGATCAAGCAGCAGATAATTGATATTCTGATTGATAGTACGGGTTGCAGACTGCATCTGATTGAGCATGGCAGCACGGTTATTAAGATCATCTGCTCTATAAAATCCTCCATCACTGAAGATCACAGACTTATCTGCAGCTTCTTTTACATCATCAAACTGATAGTGAAGCCATCTTTGTTTCATATTTCCGATAATAGAGTATTCTTCTTTGTTGGAAAATTTTTTCTCAGTATACATATACCAGATAAAAGGAGGAAAGTTGGGAGACTCCAGTTTTTCTCTCCAGATATCCCTCAAAAGATTTCTCTGGTGGATAAATTCTACTTTTTTTCCTTTGGGATTAAGGGTTGCCAAACCAAACCCTGCTCCTAAAACACCTCCACCAATACCTATGGCATTATCCCAGCCGTCACTTTTCACAATTCCTCCCGCAATGGATGAGGCTGCTCCGGCAATGATGGAATATAAAATCAGTTTATTGTTTCTGGATGCATTCAGATTATCCACATAACTTCCGATCTGAGCCACCCGCTCTCCTTCACAGTCGAATTCCGCCGCTACGGCATCAAGCTCTGTTAAAGCAATGGTAATTCTGCTGTTAATTTTGGTTTTAAGCTGCAATATTTTCACCTGTGAAGTGAGAGAAGAATCCTTTTTAAGTTCGATAATTTTGTGTACATCATCAAGATTACCCAATGCATTTAAAATTAAAATACTTTGATCAGTAAACATTCCACTGAGTTCTTTATTCGCTGTTATAATAGAATCAGAATTATAAGACGGAAGTTTATTATTGTAATTGTATTTAAAGGGAGCTTTACAGTAACTGTCCTTAAGGGTAAGAATATTCTGCTGGATCGCCTGGTTTTTTTTGGAAACACAGGACACCAGTAAGCTAACCACAGCGAAAAGGTAGAAGAGTTTTTTCATTCAGTCATATTTTTGTGTAGCCGAAACAATTATAAAACAAATCTTTTTCTGCCACCTTTGCTTTACAATTTACCAATACGAATATAGTACAAATAAAAAAAATTACCTGAAATCAGATAATTTTTTAATTTATTTTTAAGAAGGACTATTTAATGTCCAGCAATTCTACTTCAAAGACAAGTGTACTGTTTGGTCCGATTTCTTTGCTGATTTCCTGATCTCCATAGGCTAAATGCGGTGGAATAATCAATCTCCATTTACTTCCAACCGGCATTAGCTGAAGTGCTTCTGTCCACCCTGAAATCACTCTGTTTAAAGGAAAAGATGCAGGCGTACCTCTCTTTACTGAGCTATCGAATACTTTACCGGAAATAGTGGTTCCGTGATAGTGGCATTTTACCGTAGACTTAGGTCCTGGTTTCTGGCCATCTCCTTCTGTAATGATCTCATACTGTAATCCGCTTGGTAACTGCACAACGCTTTCTCTCTTACCATACTCTTCCATATATTCTTTACCATCTTTCAGGTTCTTTTCTGCCAATTCTTTTTTACGTTTAAATAACATATCTGCTACTCCCATATTATAATTTTTTTACAAAGATAAGGCTTTTTAGGGTTGGAAGATGGAAGCACGATGAGAGAAGGTTAAAAATCCGAAGCATTTTCCTACCAAACGATATGTTTTTAATTTATTCTTATTAAAAAAAGCTAAACACTAATAATCAATAAGTTAAATAGCTTATTTTTTAATATTCATTAATCATATTGTCTTACATTTCCTTATTTTCAAACATCTTTTCCACAAAATTCAAATAATTGTAATACTTACGTAACACAGATTTCGAAACTTGGCGTTATAATTGAATTTTAAAAACTAAATGCCAAATCCATTAAAATATAATAAGAAGTTTGATGAACTGAATGAAGAGGAAAAAAAACTTCTGGAAATCAATAAAAAAACAATTGCTGATTTTGTTGAGCAGTCCTCTTCCATCAGTGACATCAATTATGCAACCCGGAATGCCCATGCTAAAACATATGCTGTAGCAAAGGGAACGTTCTGGATTGAACCTGACATCCCGGAGTCTCTGAAACCTTTCTTTGACAAAGAAAAATTTGATCTGACCATCCGGTTTTCCAATGCTCAGCTGAAAATTCAAAATTCAAAAAAAGATATTCCTGCTTATGGGTTTGCCGTACAGATAAGAGATGAGAACGGCGGATTGCTTGCCAATTATCCATTGGTGAATTTCCCTTTGTTTCCTATCCATTCTGTTTCTACTTTTCTGAAGTTGTTTACTGCTGTCAATAAGTTTTACATCAAAAAATGGAGCAGTTTGTTTCCAATGCTTTTTCAGATAGCTAAAATAATTCCTTCATTATTAACAAGTGATATGGTTCGCAATATGATCAGACTTATTGGGAAAAGAAATGATTTTATCCTGTCATTTGATTATTATTCTGTAGGAGCTTACCGTCTGGGAGATCAGGTTATTAAAATAAAGCTATGTCCTCAATCTGTGGATAAAAATATTGGGAGAAAGCAAAAGATCAAGGATTCATTAAAAAATTACCTTCAGATGCATGATTTTGCAGCAGATGTTCTGATACAGATTTGCTATGATCTAAAAGATCAACCGATCAACCGACTTAATGTTGAATGGAAAGATTCTCCATTTATTAAAATTGGTGAGGTAAGAATCAACAAAGATTCCTTATTAGATTCACGCAATTGTACGAACGAGCTTCTTTCATTCAATCCTTTTGAAAGTAAAATCTTCTTCCAGCCCGTAGGAAAAATACAAAAACTGCGTGATGAAGCTTATAAAGTTTCTGTACAGACCAGGAGAAAGATTAATAAGCTACTGCATGGGAAAAACGGGTAGAATGAATAATGATGAATTATAAATGATAAATTATGATTTTTTGAATGTAAGGTTAAAAGATTTTATTCAACTAAAAATTTAAAGACTGTTGTTACAACAGTCTTTAAATTTTATCTGAACTTTCGATCTTCTTCTTTAATGGCCAAATCATTAATGCTTGCATATCTTTTCGCCATCAGCCCGTTTTCATCAAACTCCCAGTTTTCGTTTCCATATGCCCGGAACCAGCTGCCATCTTTTGTCTGATATTCATATTCAAAGCGAACAGCAATGCGATTATCAGTGTGTGCCCAATACTCTTTTTTAAGCTTATAATTAAGCTCCTTTTCCCATTTTTTCTGAAGAAAAGCTACAATTTCTTCTCTTCCATTCACAAATGTATCTCTGTTTCTCCATTCGCTGTCGATGGTATATGCTTTGGAAACTTTTTCAGGATTCTGAGTGTTCCAGGCGTCTTCTGCCATTTGAATTTTCTCCAGTGCCGTTTCAAGGGTGAAAGGCGGAAGCGGATGTTTTCGTTCCATAACTTATTGTATTAAATTGGTTGCTATATTTTTTGATTTTTCAATTAATTCATTAGATCTGAAAAGCTGACTTTCTATAATACTGCTTTCAAAAAGCATATAGACATGATCGGAAAGAGTATTATCATTCAGTAATTCTAAAAAAAAGTTTCTGAGATCTGATTTATGAGACTGAATAACAGTCAGGATTTTAATATTATCCATTGGGATTTCTGATAAAATATTCAGGAAGCTGCATCCCCTGAAGTTTTCCTTATCGTTCATATAAACCAGAAAATCGAAAGCCTTGATAATTTTAGAATCTGATTTTTTTTCTTTTGCTAAGAAGTTATTGAGTTCATTGAACCAATATTCATGTCTCACCTTCAGAAATTCTACACACAAATCTTCTTTGGATTTAAAATGCTGATAGAAGCTGGCTTTGGCTACTTCTGCTTCAGAAATAATCTGGTTGATTCCAGTAGAATTATAGCCCTGATTGGCAAACAATTGAAATGTAGTTTCTATGATTCTTTCTTTTGGAGACTTCATTTTGCTTTCTTTTATGAAACAAAGGTATGAAAAAAAACAAAGAACAGACCAGTCTGTCTGTTTTATTTTTGAAAATATTTTTTTGAGAATTTTGGAAAGCGCAAAGGCGCTAAATTTTTAATTGGTAAAGCATAGTAAGGACGCAAGGATTTTATCTCCGATAAAATTGAATATCGCTAATAATATGGTTCTGAATTATGCAAATAATTAGTAGGTATCCTTGAGGAAAATATTTTGATAATCTGATTCTCTTTATCTCAAACCTTATAGGTTTTTGAAACCTATAAGGTTTACATCTTAAAAATTCAACGGTGCTGAAAATCTATGATGTTCTTACACCTTAAAAAACATCATTAATACTAATAAACTTTAGCGCCTCGCCTTTGCGTTGTCCAACAAAGAATACGAATAGAAAAAGCCTCCAGAATTACATTCCAGAGGCTTTCATTTTATTTTAAATATGATTATTTTTCTTCCAGTTCTTCTTTCTTCTCTTCTTTTTCAGGGAAGATAATGGATAAAAGAACAGAGATTACCAATACTCCACCTACAATTCCTAATGAAACTGGAGATGAAATATGAATCCATGGTGCGATAAGCATTTTAACCCCAATAAAGGATAGGATAATAGCCAATCCGTAAGGAAGTTTACTGAACATATGGATAAAGTTCGCCAATAGGAAATACAGTGATCTTAATCCTAAAATCGCAAAAATATTTGATGTATAAAGGATAAATGGATCATTAGAAATCGCAAAAATAGCCGGAATAGAATCTACCGCGAAAAGAACGTCTGTAAACTCTATAACTCCTACTACCACTAAAAGGGGAGTTGCCATTTTAATTCCGTTCTGAATGGTGAAGAATTTATCTCCATCATAGTTGTCGGAAACTTTCCAGAAACTCTTGATCAGTCTTGCTCCTGCTGTATTGCTGTAATCTTCATCGTCATCATCGTCACCATCACCCCAGGATTTGATTCCCGCATACACAAGAAATAATCCAAACAGCGCCATCACAATGTTGATTTTCACTGCTTCTCCGAAGATATTCATTTCAGGAAGATACGTCAGATTGATCAATCCTACTCCTGCAAAGATGAAAATAGCTCTGAAGATCAGTGCTCCAATGATTCCCCAGAAAAGAACCTTGTGATGAAGGTATTTCGGAACTTTAAAAAACCCGAAAACCAGGATAAATACAAATAAGTTATCCACCGACAGTGCCTTTTCAATCCAATAGGCTGCCTGATATTGTGTAAATTTCTCTATTGCCAAAGCATGGCTTTCAGGACTGCCATCTGTATTGAATACCCAATACACCACTCCTGAAAAAACCATTGAAAGCGAAATCCACACGATAGACCATATGGTAGCTTCTTTGGAAGAGACTTCATGACTTTTTTTATTAAATACCCCTAAGTCCAGGAGCAGCATGATAACGACCGTTACTGCAAATCCCCACACCAGACCTGGGTGCAGTTCTAAAATACTTTGATGTTCCACTTGAGTTATGTTATTATATGATAAAAGCAATAGATGTACTGGGTACAAATATTGCTATTTTATTTATCTTTTGATTTACAATTGATTATAGGTAATTCATCTGAACTGTCTGAACCGTCTGCTCCAGCTTTTTGTCTGCAGTAGGATCTCCGATCGCATTGAATTTCCACTCTCCGTTTCTCTTATAGAAAACACCCATTACCATGGCAACATGTCCGCTGAAAGAAGCATCATTGGCAATATCATATTTTGCAAAAACTTCTCTTACGTTGGTAGGGGATCCTTCATAAATACGGATAGAAGCAAAAGGAATTGTTCCGAAATCCTGGCCTCTGTAGCTGTTCAGTACCATTGCCACATGCTCTACATTTGGTTCCAGCTGGCTGAAATCTACAGTGATCACCTCGTTATCCAATCCGTCATCTCCATCTACGTCACCGGTAAGGTCATCTCCACTGTGTCTTACAGATCCGTTTCTGGATTTAAGGTTTCCAAAATAGATTACTTCTGTAACATTTTTGTTTGAATCATATAAAATACAGCTTCCATCTAAGTCTACTGCTTCTTTTTTAGTTCCAAAAAATCCTTTTTTCTCAATTGCTCCCCAGTTGATTCCAACACAAGCTTGGGAAAGCTCAGCTCCATTTTCTTTTTTAAGGTTGATTCTCTGACCTTTTTGTAAGTTAATAGCCATCTTTGTATGTTTAGTTGTTATTTACTATTTTGCAAAAAAGTGTATCTTCTTTGCTTTTCAAATTTCGTCTTAGTTATTATTCAAATTCAAATTAAGCATTGCCCGCAGAATATTTGTTTCTTCATCGAAGTCAAATATTTTGCTCATAATATCCATATTTTCCAGGTTTTTGATATAGTCTTTCAAAACACCTTCTACTTCTGGTGGTAATGTACGTTTTCTTTCGTTCATACTGTATTCCAGTTGTTCATTTTTACTTCTCAGCTGATCGATAATAGAACTCTGATTAGATTGATTTTCAGAAATATCAAGCTTATCCAATTCTTTGTCAAAAAGATACAATTTCTTTTCGTCTACACTGAAAATAAAATGATCATCAGACTGAAAGATTTTGAAAAGCTCATAATCATGGGTTCCTATAAGGTATCCACAAACAAAACGGACTTTAAACCCTTGTATATTGAGTCTTCCCAACAGCTTTCTTTCAATTGAATAATCTTTATACTGATAAGCCGGAAAAGAACCGGATTTCAGCAGCATTTCATCTGCATCTGTCCTGTAAAATTCCTGGGCATATTTTTTATGAAAGTACAGTACATTATCCCAATTGGCTGTAAAGCTGTCTTCAGTAAGATCTTTATACAGTCTTTTCAGATGTTGGGAAAATACACCGCTGTACATTTTCCTGTCGGTCTGAAAGCTGTCTACCTGTCTTTCTTCAAAACCTGAAATATATTTACTGTTGATGTTAATTTCATTGATGACCGCCAGCATATCATTTTCTTTCTGCTTTTTAATTTTAGTCAGAAGCTCTATGAGGCTGTCCGTATACTGCAGGTGAAAAAGTTCCAGTTTATTGTAATCTAAAGCCGTATTTTCCTGGAACAGATTGTGGATAATATCTGTTTTGATATAAATTGATATTATGTCAATATGTTCAAAAAAATTCGCGAGAAGCTTAAGCTTTGTTAATCTTCTTTTGCTTTGCGACAATATGGTTGCTGCATCATCCCCCACCTTAGTATCCTATAAATTAACCTCTGACATTAGCTTTAAGTTCATGCTCCAATGTCTGAAGATCCTGATCCAGTTTTCTTCTGTTATCTGCTCCCTGTTTCTGGATTTGTTTCACTTCATTCAATGTATTGATAAGCATTGATGTTGTTTCTTTCAATGTTTCTACAGATACAATAGTCTGCTCGTTTGCTCTGGCAACATTAATTGAGTTCTGTCCTAGACGCTCTGCATTCTTTCTTAAAATTTCTTCTGTAGTAGAAGATACTTTCTGCTGGATTTCAATATTCTGCTGTTGTCTGTACATCGCTACAGCCAATGAAAGCTGGTTTTTCCAGACAGGAAGTGTAGTAGTAAGAATCGTCTGTGCTTTTTCAGCAATAGAAACGTTGTTATTCTGTACCAGTCTGATCTGTGGAAGCGACTGCATCATGATCACACGTACTACTTTAAGATCTGCCATTCTTCGGTCTAACCTTGCAATGAAATCTCTCTTATCCGCAATCTGGTAATCCTGAAAATTCTGAGGAGCAGTTTCCATTTGAGCTAGCTCTACTGCAGCTCTTTCCATTCTGATATTTCCTGCAATTACAAGGTCTTCAATTTGTTTAATAGAATTCACATTGCTTTCAAAAATAGTCTGAAGTACCGCATTATCCTTTGTAGAAGTAATAATACCTGCATTTACTTTGTAAGAAATCTGCTCAATATTATTGATGATCTTGTCATATTTTGCAAATAAGTTTTCCACCTGAGTAATTACCTTCTTCATGAATGGTAATTTACTTAGAAAGCTTTTTACTTTATTTCCGTTAAGCTCATCTACATCTACATAGTTAAGCTCTACCAAAAGATCATTGATAAGACCTCCTACTTCTCCTGAGTTTGATCTTCTTACGTTTCCTAAGAAGCTGTCACTCTGATTGGTTAATGTTTTCTGAAGTTCTGCCCCGAAATTAACGATGGAACCTGGATTGGCTTCATCAATAGAGTTCGCAAGAACTTCATATTTCTGGCGTTCTTCCGACTGCAACTGAGTCAGATTCACATTTCCTTCTCTATCCACAAGAACTGCCGGCGCTGCATTCTGAACAGGCTGAGCCGGAGTTGGAGGAACCATTGGAGTAGGTTCAAAGGTTTTAAGAGGTTCTATTGACCCTAGCGGATCTATGGGTTGATTTTCCTGATTGTCCATGATTACTTCTGATAAATTGATACAAATTTCTCAAGGCCGTCTCTCTGCCCTGCTCCTACAGCTTCAAATTTCCATTCTCCGTTTCTGTTATAGATTCTTCCGAATTCTACAGCCGTTTCGATTGAGAAATCTTCATCCAATTCATATTTTAAGATCTCTTCATTCGTATCTGTATTGAAAATTCTGATGAAAGAATTTCTTACCTGCCCAAAGTTTTGTTTTCTCGAATCTGCTTCGTGAATAGTTACTACTACAGTAATTTCTTTGATAGCATCATCAATCTTTGTAAGATCAATCTTGATCTGCTCATCATCTCCTGCTCCTTCTCCTGTAAGGTTATCACCTGTATGAATTACAGATTTGTCCGGAGACTCAAGGTTGTTATAGAAAATAAAGTGATTATCTGAAACTAATTTTTTGTCGTCCCCAAGCAAAAACAAAGATGCATCAAGGTCAAAACCTGTTCCTGTAGAAGTATTATTGATATCCCATCCTAAACCTACAGTAAATTTAGGTGCGTTAATATTTTCTCTTTGTCCTTTTTGTAAGTTAATAGCCATAATATAATTCCGTTTGTGTTAAAGTATTGATGTTATTTTCGTATTCTTTTATTAAATGATAATTATTGCTGATGGCCAGCTCTAAAAGCAGATCCATCTGTTCTTTTTTTACTTTAGACGTAAGATAATCAAAATTACTTGAATCCAGACCTAAAATATATTTTACAATCCTTGTATTGAACTGAAAACTTTCTTTATTCATCACTTCTGCCACGTGTTTTACATTTTTTACTGCATAGTAATTGAAAAAGTTTTCGATTTTCGGATCAAGGTCAAAATTCATCAGCTCTGCGTAATACAGGAACATAAAGTCAGCCTCCACACTATATTCATCCAGAATTCTGTTGACTGTATATTCATGACTTCCCGTGATCTTTATATCGTCTATAAAAATACAAAGTTTTCCTCTCAAAAAATCTTTATCGATATAATATGTGTCATTCGCGATCAGATTTTTACGGTCTTCAAAATTAAGATTCCCGTAATCTGTGATGTAAGTATGATTACGATTGATTTTAGATAAAACACTGGATTTCTTTCCTTTTTGAAACAGATAAAAATCCAAATGTTTCTTAAAATAAAAACATAAAAAATTAGATGCTGTAGGAATCGCCATATACGGGCTTGGCAGCACAACAATTTCTTTATTCGTATTTAAAAGTTCTTCATTTTCGGAAATAAATCCATCGAATAATTCTCTTGCAAATTTTTCAGCATACGATCTATCGCCATACTTGAAATAGCTGTATTCTGCAGGTGAGAATGTAAACTCATCTGCGGAATGAATGTGGTGTAAGCTGTATCTTGTATTCATGTTTATTTTTAGTGTTTAAGTAAATAGGCACTGAAACCGAAGTCTTTTGCTCCTTGATAATCCGCTACAGGATTATCTCCGATGTGCAGAATCCGATTTAGAGGCAAGTCCTGATCTTTGATCTTATTCTTCACTTCCTGAAAAATAAGCGGGTTTGGTTTGGAACAGTTGATTTCATCAGAATAGATATGAAAATCTATGTACTGATCCAGGTTTTCATGAATCAGGAATTTTCTCATTGTTTTCCCTTTGATAAATCCTGTGTTGCTCAGAATATTAATAGTCTTTCCTTGATTTTTGATATCATCAAAAAATCCATGAATATTTTCAAAAATCACAACTGGTCTGTATTCCAGAAACAATTCTTCACTTTTGTTATAAAACTCATTGAGTTTTTCTTTATTCAATTGCTTTACATCCACCCCCAGGGAACCAAGAATCATCAGATAAATCTCAAAAGTATCAATATTTCCCCCTGTTACTTCGTTGATGGTATTACAAAGATCATCATAATATTTCACAGTTTTTGCAACTTCATCTATAGGTTTATCTACATTGAAAAATGAGGAGAACAGCTCAACTCTTTTTGCTTTAAATTCAGGATGAGATTTGATTAAAGTGAGCCACAAATCAAAGGAAAAATGACAGTGGTTATGAATGTCGATATCTGTTTTCAATAGGTTTTAAGTTAAAAGTTTTTATTTAGCTTCTTGAAAAAGATTTAAAATTTTCTAATCATCAAAAAGTGTTTATAATACTATTCTTCCCAAAGATAAAATATTTATCATAAAAGCATTACGTTAGTTATCTGTTTTAAGATATTTTTATGAAATTCTATAAATTTGAAAGACTCACAGAAGATGATTTCAGAAGTGTTGAATATTCGTTCACAAAAAAATATTTTCAAAAATTCTTTGAAAATCAAAAAAAAATTATAATTTCGCAACCGATTAAAAATCAACAATGTCAACAAAAATGATAAATATTATAACTTTAAGCAATCCTGTCAGAGCTGTGTTCTTTGGCAGCACTGAATATTTATCTGAATAGTTCTATAGATCTTTTATACTAAAAATATATTGAAGACCTGTCTATTCGGATAGGTCTTTTTTGCTGCCCTAATTTCAGACTTTAACAATTCAACGAATTTGTGTTATTTGTTAAGATTTCTGAAAATTTTCCTTTGATACAAAATACAAAAAATGTTTTGCCGGCTTTACGAGACCGGAGTGTATTTTGTGCTCAATTTTTCCAGAAACTTTTCTAAGCACAGATCTAAAAATCAACAATTTAAATCAAACAAAATGAAATACAACACACGAAACATAGGGATTATAGCACACGTAGATGCAGGAAAAACAACTTTATCAGAAAGGCTTTTGTATTACACAGGACTTATTCATAAAATTGGTAATGTAGATGATGGAAATACCACCATGGATAAAGACATCCAGGAAAGAAACAGGGGTATCACCATTTCATCAGCTGCAGTTTCTACACAATGGAAGAAAGACAATACCGTTTATAATATCAACATTATTGATACGCCGGGACACATTGATTTTGCGGTAGAAGTAGAACGCTCTCTAAGAGTTCTGGACAGTGTTGTCGCAGTTTTCTGTGCTTCTTCAGGAGTTCAGCCGCAGACTGAAAATGTTTGGTTCCAGGCAGAAAAACACGGAACATCCAAAATCTGTTTCATCAATAAAATGGACAGAATTGGCGCAGATTTCTTTGCGGTTCTCAATGAGATAAAAACTAAGCTGAATGCTGTACCCCTTGCTCTTCAGATTCCAATTGGCGCTGAAGTACATTTTGAAGGAGTGATCGATCTTGTTAAAATGAAAGCATTATACTGGACTGATGAAAATGGAGAGACTATCGTGGAAAAAGAAATTCCCGATCATTATATGGCTGAATCTGATGAATACAGGATAAAATTAATGGAAACCCTGGCAGAAAATGACGACACGTTCTTTGAAATCTTTATGGATACAGAACAAATGGTCACCATCGAAATGATATCAGAAGCTATACAAAGGGTCTGCAGATCCGGATCAGCTGTTCCTGTTCTTTGTGGTTCTGCTTTTAAAAATAAGGGAATCCAGCCTCTTCTTGATGCTGTGGTAACTTATCTTCCGGCTCCGGATCAGCTAACTGACCTTCAAGGAAGAAATCCTTATACAGAAGAAACAGTAACATTGGGAAGAAATGAGGCAGCTGCTTTTGCAGGGCTTGTTTTCAAAGTCGTTATTGACAAACATATGGGAAGGCTGGCCATGCTTCGTGTATATTCCGGAAGAATAAAATCCGGTAATACAATACTGAATGTAAGGACGGGTGAAAGCTACAGGATTTCGAGAATTTTACAGATGCAGTCGGACAAAACTTTATCCATGGAAGAAGCTAAAGCCGGAGATATTGTTGCTTTAACGGGAATAAAGGATGCCAAAACCGGAGATTCTTTATGTTCTCCAGACAAGGCAATATTACTGGAAGCCATTACCATTCCGACTCCTGTGATCAGAGTTGCAATTGAGCCTAGAACCAATGGTGATGAGAAATCGTTCGGTTTGGTGCTGGCAAAAATCCAGGAAGAAGACCCTTCTTTGGTGGTTGAAAGAGACCCGCAGACCGGGGAAACTTTATTGAGTGGATTAGGAGAACTTCATCTTGAGGTTACATTGGAAAAAATCCGTCTTAATCATGGTATTGAAATCAATCAGGGAAAACCTAAAGTTTCTTATCGTGAGATCTTAACGGAAACTAAAGTTCACAGAGAAAAGCTTTCCAAGCAAAATGGAGGAAGTGGTCAGTTCGCTGATATTACTTTTGAAATCGGGCCAGGAAATGATCATGAACATGGATTGGAATTCATCAATATGATCAAGGGAGGAGCTATTCCCACTGAATTTATTCCTTCTGTTGAAAAAGGATTCAGAGAAGCTATGGAACATGGACCATTGAAAGAATATCCTCTGGAAAACATGAAGATCACTCTTCTGGATGGTTCTTTCCACGCTCAGGATTCCGCAGCATTTGATTTTGAAATTGCGGCAAGAGAAGGATTCAAAACGGCAGCAAAAGGATGTAGTCCTAAACTGATGGAACCTATCATGCAGGTGGAAATCCAGAGTATTGAGGAATATACTGGTGCTGTCACCGCGGATATCAACAGAAGAAGAGGAATCATTACTTCTATTGATGAAAAATCAGGAAGAAAGATTTTTGCAGCGGAAGTTCCGTTAGCTTCAACTTTCGGGTACATTTCTGATCTGAGAACACTAACGAGTGGAAGAGCTTCTATCAGCATGAAATTATCACACTATGCTTTAGTGCCAGATTTTATTGCGAATACATTAATGACCTAAACTAGCAAGGACTGTAGATTTTTTCTTACAGTCCTTGTCTGGTTTATGAGGAGGTTTATTGTGAATGGTCAATCGTCAATCCGCTGCGCTTGTCAATTTTCTACACTACAAAAATTCACTATTCACTTGCGAAGCAAAATTCACTTATTGCCTATAAAATAGTGAATGGTCAATCGTCAATCCGCTGCGCTTGTCAATTTTCTACACTACAAAAATTCACTATTCACTTGCGAAGCAAAATTCACTTATTGCCTCCTTCCCTATCTTTCCGGCATCACCTTATACGTCGGATCTTCCTGGATATTAACTTCCACTACAGCCTCTGCATTTTTAAGTATTTTTCGACAGTCTTCGCTGAGATGACGCAGATGTAAGATTTTATTATATTGCTTATAACGTTTTGATAATTTGTCCAGAGCATCTATTGCACTCATATCTACAATACGGCTTTCTTTAAAATCGATAACCACCTGATCCGGATCATTCATGGGATCAAATTTATCCGTAAATGCTGTTACTGAACCAAAAAACAAAGGTCCGTATATTTCATAGTACTTTACTCCATTTTCATCCGCATATTTTCTCGCTCTGATTCTTTTCGCATTATCCCAGGCAAAAACCAACGCTGAAATGATCACTCCAATCAACACTGCTAAAGCCAGATTATGTAAAACCACAGTAACCAACGCTACGGTAACCCCTACAAAAATATCCGATTTCGGCATTTTATTAACAATTCTGATAGACACCCATTGAAAAGTACTGATGGCCACCATCATCATCACTCCTACTAAAGCTGCCATAGGAATTTTCTCTATCACAGGGGCTCCACACAGTATAATGATCAAAATAAGCAGAGAGGCTATAATTCCGGATAATCTTGCTCTGGAACCAGCATTCAGATTCACTAATGTCTGTGCTACCATTGCACAGCCACCCATTCCACCGAAGAAACCATTGGTAATATTGGCCAATCCCTGAGCTACGGATTCTTTATTTGCACTTCCTTTGGTGTTAGTAATTTCATCTACCATGGATAATGTCAGAAGAGATTCAATAAGACCTACTCCGGCCATAATTAAGGCATAAGGGAAAATAATCTGCAAAGTTTCCAGGGAAAAAGGAATTTTGGGGATATGGAAACTGGGAAGATTTCCACTGATATGAGCAATATCTGCTACTGTTTTGGTTGGAATATTAAATCCGAGAACTACAGCAAATACGATTATAATGGCAACCAGAGAGGCAGGGACAACTTTTGTGATTTTTGGAAAAAAATAGACTACGGCAATTGTAAGTACAGTTAAGCCGGCCATGATGTATAAAGGCACTCCCTGAAGCCACTGTACAGCTCCATTACTATCTGTAATTTTGAACTGTTCTACCTGTGCCATAAAAATAATAATGGCCAGCCCGTTCAGGAACCCGTACATAACTGGCTGTGGAATCAATCTTACAAATTTTCCTAATTTAAAGATTCCCACCAGCATTTGAAGTATTCCGGCAAGTGCAACCGTGGCAAAAAGATATTCTATTCCGTGAGATTGTATCAGAGCAATCAATACAACGATAGTTGCTCCTGCTCCACCGGAAACCATTCCCGGACGGCCTCCCAAAACAGCTGTTACAAGCCCCATCATAAAGGCTGCATAGAGTCCTGTAAGGGGAGACAAACCGGCAAGGATAGCAAATGAAAGAGATTCAGGAATCATTGTCATCGCTACAGTAAAGCCAGCCAGCAGTTCATTTTTGTAATTGATTTTCTTCGAAAAATCGAATAAGCTTATAGTATTTTTCATTGATTTGCAAAGGTATGGACTGTCTCAATGGTATACAATTTTTTCTTTTTATCATTTTTCTATGATGAAGTCTATTACCTGTAAGTAATTTACAAATCAATTCTTATAATATGTTAATTTTAATTAAAATAAGCAGATAAAGTACGATTTTTACATTTCTATCTCTTTTTACTTCTTATTTTTGTTTACATTTGAAAACGAATAAGCAATTATTTGGTACTAATTAAAAAATTCAACGTGTAAAAAGCTGTATATCAATTCATCTACAGCTTCAACTCATAGAATTGTATAAAAACCTTAATAGGTCATATATTATTTACACAAATGGCAGGAAGAGAGTTTGAAAGAGAAGAAGAGGAAACCCATTGAAAATAAAGAATATATCTCAAGTACATTAAGGTGACTCCTACCCACCTGTTTTTAAGATATTTGGTAAGTTACAGATCCGTTTTTTAAGATTCATCATCTTATTAAACGCGATTTAACATTCTTACATCATAATTTCCATTTTTTATCAATTTCAAATTGAAGCAAATTATTCCCCACCACATGAAATAATATATAGATCCTATTTTCGTTTTTTTGATATATAAGTTTAAACAAAAGAATAATATTCAATAAAAATGTTATATAAAGAAATCCATATTGGAAAGTTTATTAAGGAAAGAGTAGATGAAAATGAAATAACAATAGAAAGGATATGCAAATTTTTAGGCAAAGATGAAGGAGCTATCGAAGTTATGTACGAAAGTAAATCGATGGATACAGATCTTCTTCTAAGATGGAGCAAATTATTGGAATATGATTTTTTCAGACTTTACAGCTCACATTTGATTTTATATGCACCTCCTTCTGCCATTAACAAAAACCAGCAGAAGTCCGAAAAAACGCCTTATTTCAGGAAAAATATTTACACTCAGGAAATCAAAGATTTTATTATGAAAAGAATTCTTTCCGGTGAAATGACCCAAAGTGAAGTCATTAAAGAATATTCTATTCCTAAAAGCACCCTTCACAGATGGCTTCAGAAGAGCGATAATGTAAACGGATAAACAGATAAGACATGCGCCCCAATTACAAAAAAATTTATCAGGATATGCTCAGGATGGAATATCCGGAAAAGCTAAAGGATCCGAAAATCAAGGAACTTCTTGAAAAACTTCATACCAGCGAAGATGTACTGAAGTTCAACGAGAAACTGTTCAAGCAGTCCAGAGAAAATCAAAAACTCAAAACCTATGACAGACAGACAATGCTAAAATTGCTGCAGTATCAGAAAAAGCACGGTCATTCCACAAGCTATATGTCAAGAAAATATAAAATAAGCAGAACTACTCTTTCAAAATGGAAAGTCATGTTTGAAGAAGAGCTTGAAGATACAATGAAGAGTGCCGGTAAATAATCTACCGGCACTTTTTAAAGGTAAAAGTAAGGAAAAAACAGGGCTAAACGTTTGCCGGAGTCGAACCGGATAGCCTTGCCGGGGTGACCGACTTCGCTATTCCTCCCATAATTGTGTTACGATGAATTTTTTCCTAACGACACTTTAGAATGGTAATATTAAGAAGCTGGAAGTGGGATGAAGAAAGGGGTTAAAGTCTGAAAATCTCTCTGACTTTATAGAAAATTATATACAAAGATATCTTTCAACACCCCACTTCCGGCTTCTAATATGAGAAAAACAAGGCTAAGATCGAATAATGCAGTCGTGCTCTAACCAACTGAGCTACTCTTCCTATATAGATCGTGTTTTTTGTTGTGGAAGAGACGGGATTCGAACCCGTGACCCCGTCGTGATGAGCGAAGTAACATTTTTCTACGGCACTTGTTTGTTTTAAAATAAAAAGAGGCAAGATTCGAAAAGACTTGTACAAGATCATTTCCATGACCTTATGGAGTCGAACCAAATTAAACCGAAGTAGGCCTTTTCTACGGCACTCTTTTACAAATCAAGGTAATATTTTTCAGAATCTTCCGTGCATTTGCTCTACCTGCTGAGCTACCTCTCCTTTTCGAGGGAAAAGGCAGGATTCGAACCTGCGACCCAATGTTTAATCAATCTCGAAGTATGATTCTAAGACGACACTTGATTTTTATGTTTATTCATAATTATTAGTTTTCTTTTTACAAATCTATATTATTACTGCGCATTCTTTTTACGCAGTTCTTTTTTTATTAAAAACCAAGCAAATAAATAATAAGAGTAAATGATATTCAATTGGAAGTTGACGATGAAACTCTTATCTACGGCATTGGTTAGCTACCGGGCAAGCTGATGAAAGACTCTGTCAGTTTGGAATCGAAGTAGGTCTTTCTAACGGCACCAGTATTATTAACACTGCAAAATTATGCTGTATGTACGCAATCTTTTTACGTAGTTTGATTTTTATTGAGAAAATAATGATAAGATCATTTCAAGTTCCTATTCAATTCTATAAAATAAATTTCCCATAATCTTTCTTTCCTTATTTTATGATGCAATCTGATTCATCATTAATCGATTTGAAATGTGGATTTCCAAACAAAGATGTCATAAAAGCTGGAAGCATTAAGTTTATTAATCTTTTCCAGAATTTCTTTCAGTCTTTCCCGTTGTATTGTTTTCAATTCTGCTTTGGATAAATCAGCTTCACAATATTCCTGTATAAATTTTCTAAAATCAGAGGCAGTTACAGAACGACACATTTTTTCCATGACCTGCATTCTAACAGTTAACAATAATTCATCATCCCAATCTTTTTGCTCTTTTTGGATATATTTCGTATCATAGCTTTCAAACACAAAGGGAGAGAAACTTGTACACCAATCACCCCATTGATCCTCATCAAAATTTCCTGTAAATATTTCCATAGCATTTCCATCAACTGTAATAACAGAATTCATATTAATATGATCTGCTTTTATAGCGCTTATCCATTCTTCAACATTTTGAATTATGACTCCTTGAATATTTACAACAAAAAGATCCGCCGCATGATCAAAACATTTTGATTTCTTAAACTTAAATTGGAAAGATGTATCTCCAAGCTGTATAATATCTGAAAATACAGGATATTTATTGATAATTTTCATGGGTTTTGATTTACTAAATTACATTTGAATTTTAAAAGCAGTGCCTGTTACAGCACTACTTTTTGAATCATTTCCACTGCAGATTTCTTGTCTTCCAAGGCATTCAACACATCGAAAATTTTATCTGACCAACCTGCAATAAGGTGTACGTCATCTTTCCTGATATCAAGTGGCTGTGTACCATAACCCGCAAGGTCAAAAATATACAGTTTTGCATGAGGAGCGATAGCTTTGTACTTTTTCCATGAGTCTTCAAAGGAGTTCCTGTTTCCTCTGCTATCCCATAGCTGAGTATCTGTGAAAAGCATTACTTTATCCACCTGTTCTCTTCTTTTGATAAGGTCCTCGATCACCAGATAGCCACTGGTGGAATATCCTACTTCACCTTCACGCTTATAGAATGCGTCTACATTCCTCAAAATACTGTTTTTAGGCATTGGGACTCTTAGCCAACGATCACCGAAGATACCTGTCACTACGTTTTTACATTGTGACTGCAGAATCATCGACATCAGCAAACCGATATCATACAACAAGATTTTACTTTTGCCGGAAACGGATTTCTGCATAGAACCTGAGACGTCTGCAGCGATCACTACTGAAGTGTCGAAACCAAAACCTTTGATATTTCTGGCACTTACCACAACAGCATTCTCCAATGCTTCCAATACCGAGGACAGATAAGGAGAATCAATATTTTTTAATTCTCTATAAGCCGCAAGAAATCGGAATGGGAGTTGTTTTGAATTGGATACGGCTCTTTCATCAGAAAGATATCTGCATACTTTATTCATTGCATCAGGTGATACTCTCGCTTCCAGGATATTCCTCAGGTTTCTCATGGTTGCCATATAACCCAATTTATTGCTGAAGATCAGTTCTTCCCATTTGTTTTTGAAGGTTAACTTTCTTTCTGCATCATTTGCAAATTTCGTCTGACCTAAAACTGAAAGTTCTACTTCCCATGTATAAGGAGTTTCCAATGTGTTATTGGCAATTTTATTGAAAACAGCTTGTTGGTTTTCATCCTTAGCTTTTGGGTGAACCAGGAATAATGCATCTCTCAGGGTTACTTCTGCTTTTCTGTTGTATTTTGCAAACTGGTATTCATCGAATGTATTGAATGATCTTACCAGACCTTTTTGAATCTGCTTTGACAGTTTGTTCAATTTTTTGGTATCTGTTCTTTTATTCGCAAGTTGGTAGTATGCCAGCAATTCTGTGATTTCATCTGCTCTCTGGACCACACCTTCTACCGTTTTACTTACCAGATCCGTACCGGAAACCTGCTTTGCCAATTCGGTAGTCAATACCAATGGAATGGAACGCAAATACATATCTTTTCTTGCATACACTGCCAGTTTAGCTACAAATTCAGGATCATTTTTTTTGATCAGAGACTGGATTCTTTCCAATCTGTCGTTTCCTTTTTCATAGTTGGCATCGGACAGTCCTGTTGTAACAACAGCACTATACAATTCTTCTGCAGGTGTCATGGCATATACTTTTGCACCTTCGTAGTTCAGGACTACTTTTTTATTTTCTTTTTTTAAAAAATTAAATTTCATGGTTACTGTTTTTTTGTTAAACATGGAGAAGAATTGATATTTCCTCTCTGATTTCTGATGCAAAGTAAAAACAGTATTGCGCAATCTTTTTGCGTAGAAAATTTTTCTTTAATTTTTTTTAAAATTTTATTTTTTTAATGGGTTGAAAGGAGATTTTATAGAGGATATCTCAATTGGATAAACATTCAGGATTTGCGGATTACACAGATTTAAGTTTCGGCTAAATGGTAACTTATAAGGTAGGTTAAAAACCACCCATTGAAAATAAACATAGATCTTTAATGACAATCTAATTCCTAATTCCTAATTCCTAATTCCTAATTCCTAATTCCTAATTCCTAATTCCTAATTATAAAATCCTTCTATCATTCGTTTTCATTAAAAAAATCATCTCTGATTTGTTTTTAAGAAAGGGTTTTCTAGCTTTGCTATTATTAAAATTAAGCTATGATTAAGGGAATATATGAGACTCATGTACAGGTAAGCAATCTGGAAAACGCAATACAGTTTTATACAGAAGTGTTAGGATTGAAACTGGCTCACAGAGATGGAACCAGACCTATCGCTTTTCTATGGGTTGGAGAAGGGAAAGAATTTATGTTAGGACTGTGGGAACAGGCGGAAAATCTCCAGACTAGGCATTTTGCTTTTTCAAGCAGTAAAGAAGATATTTTAAATTATTCAGTAGAATTTTTGAAAAATAAGAATTTGAAACCTTACAATTTTCTAAAAAACGGAAGTACTGAACCTATGGTATTTGCGTGGATGCCCGCACTGGCCATTTATTTTAATGATCCTGATGGAAACCAGCTTGAATTTATCTCTATTCTTGAGGGGGAAAGCAAACCGGAATTGGGTGTGCTTAGTTATGAGGAATGGATGGAACAGGTAAAAAATTGATACAGAAATTATAGAAATATTTGTCAAAGGTCAATAATATAATACAGAGGTGCAAGGGAATCAAAGACTTAAGGGGATCAAAATAAAATTCTTATTAAACAAAATTTTTGCGCCCTTGCGACCGTCAACAAAATGATAAGATCAGTCTTTAACCGCTTACAAGTTTCTTCACTGCCAGCACGTGCTTACAAGGACCTCTTTCTCCCTGATATTTACTGAACCATTCGCAGGTACAGCGTTCTTTTTCTTCTTCAATGATTACCGTATGATGTACATCAGTTCCTTCTACTCTGGCTTCTGTTCTTTCTTTGTTGTTATTTAAAATTTCTACTTTTCCGCCTTCTATCAACTTTTCGGCATTTTTTATGCGAGGATTGAGGCCAATAATACGGCTTAATTTAAAAGGAAGTCTGCGGTAGAAAAATTCATGATCATCAAGGTCATACCCAAGTAATCCCATTGCAGCAAGTCTTCCTGTAATATTTTCAGCTTTGCTGAAACTCAGATTTTCCTTCAGAGCAAGTATAGCTGGATCAAAAGATTGATTGGCATAGGCATACTTATCCAAAGCATCAATCCACTCATCAGAAACCTCAGAAATAAGGTTTTCCAATACAGCACCTTCTCCTGAGAAACCTCTCCAGCACTCTCTTGACAAAGAAAAGCTGAATCTGATATGTCCCATATAGAGCTGCCACGTTGTAGACTGCATATTAGAATGTGGAAAAACCTGCATACAATCAATATAAGGAAGCAATGGTTCTAAAAGACGAAGCCTGTGAAGACCGCCTATACAAACAGCATCCACAGATTTTACCGGAGAGAAAATGGGTTTATTTCCTCTCACAATCAGATAATAATCCAACTTTATGGTTCCTTTCGGCATTCCCTGGAACAGCTGCTGTGTCTGAATTTTATTAAAAGTATGCCGTTTTTCAGATTCTGATAAATAAACCTGAACAGTTCCCAGTCCTTTGATCCATTTTACCGGTAAAGGAACCTTTTTTTCTATTACCTTTTCCTCTTTTTTGTACAGGCCCACTTCTTTTTCACCCACGGAAAGTATAATTTTTTCATTTGGGCGGATGCTTCCCAGGGCGTTTATCATAGGCTGATTAAAATCAACATTGGTAGTTCCGTTTTCCAGGAACTCACCTTCCAGACCATCAGGCAGTATGTCAACTCTTGCATAGACTCCGGCACAGTGAGAAAAACCTTCAAAGCGTAATCTTTGATTTCCGGCTGTTACTATCGGATCTTTGAGAAATGCCATCTGAAACGGAGACAGATTAAAGCTGGATTTCACAATATTGGAAAGTGTAATCAGGCAACGTGCTAAAATAAAAGGCTGCCTGACATTTCCCCAGAAAAAACACGGGACATCGGTATTTTTATGGACCTCACTGTATTTAGCAAGAAAAAGCTCTTCAAGCGCATCTTTCCTTACTAAAGAGGATGCTTCTGAATAGTTGTAAATAAGTGTATCCTCCATAATCTATTTTTTCAGAAGAAGACTACATATTTTTTTCAGACTCGAGTTTTCTTTCCAGCTATCTAGTTTTATGATTATCTCTTTATGTGCTTCTGAGTGATTCAAAGCCAATACTTCATGGTATATTTCCAGAATCTTTTTCAGATTGGTTACCGGTGTTTCCATTTGAAGCAATATATTGGAAATTAATTCTTCCAGGGCAATATTATGATTCTTACTGACATTCAGCATATGATGCTGCATGAGATCTGTTAGTCTTTTAACAGGTGCCCATTCCAACTTTTCATGCAGACCAATCACTCTACCTAACCATGCATTATCCATGGTTTGGGAAGAAACGTGTTCCAGCCAAATTTCAGCTGCTGTACCGCGGATCGTCTTATCGCTGTCCAGGAAAATAGTTCCTAAGAACAGATATCCGATTTCATCCAAAGGTTTTTTAACCTGATAAAGCGCATTTGCTGTATTCAAAACCAGACTTCTTTCATAAACTTCGGCAATTCCTGAAAAGAAAAGACAGTGCTTGATTACTTTTGCCAAAGCATTTGCCGGAGTGTTCGGAAAGCACAGCATCAAAGCGGGAATTTCGGTAAGTTCTTTCTGTTCGGCAACGAAATACTCCACGAATAAAGGTTCTTTTCTTTTTACAAGATGATATTTAGGGATAACAATCTTCAGCTCTACAGGGTAGTATGAGTTTTTCTTATTATCAATGGTTTTCCATTTGTAAGCCCCTGAAAAGAATTCTACAGGAATATCATCATACCCGAAACTGCTGAATTCTTCAAACACTATTTCCGGTGAACGGGTAATTCCCGCAGTCATCCACCATGAAGGGTGTTCAAATTTTCCTTCCGGCTTAACATTTTTGCCAAAGAAGAAAAGTAACAGTTCTTTATATTCTCCTTTTAATCTTCTTTCAACTTCTACAACAGCTTCTGAAGTATTGTCTAAAGCACAACGCTGCAATGCCAGCTGAATATCCAGATGATGGGGTTCAATATTATTATTCTGATAGCTCTCCAGTCTTTCCACCAGTGTAATAGGGGAAATCCAGCATGGAGCATGGGTAACAGGGAACAATAACGGGATTTTATCTCCTGATTTTATTTTTTCATATGCATGGATAGCAAGCTCCTTAAAAGCTATTCTGGCAGGGCAGTCTGCTCCCACATTTTCAATTGGCCCCAATTTTTTCTGATAATTGGAGTAAGATTCTCTTGCTGTTTCCTCTTCTTTGGTCTTATGGTAAATTTTTTCCAGATTTTTAAGCTGAATAGGATATTTTTCCAGTAAACCCAAGCCATAATTGATAATAGCATTGCACAATAAAACATTCAGATAGGGAACTTCCCACTTCGCAATTGTTTTACAGGCTTTCAAAAATACCGGTTCTATTAATTTCACAGACTCAGCGTTTACATCACCGGCAAAATGGATAAATCCAGTCAAAGCAATATCACAATGCTGGCTGTATGGATCATCCATAGCCAAAGGAAGATAAAACATCAGATCTTCAAAGTTCTGAAGTACTCTCACCGCATTTTCCTCTGTAGTCAGGGATAATTTTTTCGACGCTATTGCCTCCAGCTCTGGTTGTGTTTCTTCAATATATTTTATCAGAAGAGGACGTACATTAGTCAGTATATTATCTGAATAATGGGAAAGAGCCTCTATGATATTTTCTGAAGCTGGAATATATTTAAGGATGATCTTCGCAGCTTTTGACTGTACACCATCATCTTTGCTGACAAATGCAGTACTTAAAGCCATTCCCAGCATTTCAGGATCTATTTTCTTTCTCTGGAATATTTTTTCGGTAAGTACCAGACTGGAAACAACCACCGTTTTTACTTCCGAACTCAGTAAATTCGGAAGGTAATGGGAAAATTCATCATTTTTAAAATTAGGAACTCCCACAATTTTTTTCAAATGTGATAATATGGTATTCACAGCTTTTGACTGTGAGGAAGCCAGCCCTGCAAGCAATTCATCCTGCAGCTCAGACAATTCTTCTTCTGTTGGTTTTAATGATGTAAACGCATCCATAAACCAGCCTGTTACATTTTTATTAAAATTTCTGTTGGAAGCCAGAAGACATTCTTTCAAAAACCTTTTTCTTTCAATCTTTTTTTCCGTGATGAGCTTCTGAACAATAGGAAACCATTCTTTACGGAAGGGTAAAGATTTAGAAGGATATTCACATAGATACCAAAAATGGGTATTAAGGGTTTCGGGATGGCGGTCCAGTTCAGCCGGGTAATTGCTCAGATGATGTCCCAGCAATTCCGGTTTGGGCTTTACATAGCCTTTTTCTGTCCATCCTAAAATATCTTTATAGTTAAACGCTGTAAATTCAGCTTCTACAGATTCATTGATAAAGTCTGAAAACCATTCCGGGCAGCCCCACTCCAGGATCTGTTCGGTTTGTTCTGCATTACGGAAAAGACTCCAGTAGTTTTTACCAAAGTTCTTTTTGTCCATACAGACAAATGAAGCAATATCAATAATGGAATGCTGGCTTACAGATCCTGCCGTATGGTAGGAGTTTTTAGTCATTACAATTTTACTGATCTCCCTGTCCATTTTCTTTATAGAGGGCACCAGTGTTTTCCTTTCTTCAATGCTAAGTTCTTTTAGAAAAGGGATAATCTCATGTATTTTTTCCTCATTAAGGATCTCATAAAGTCTTTCTTTCATGTGCTTCTAATTTGATGTATAAATTTGTTTCAGGTTATTCATTTTTTCCATTCTTCTAACAGTCCGATAATGGGCTTGGTTCGGTTCTGCTTTATCAGGTCATAACAAAACTTGAGGAGCTTTTAACATTAAAAACTGATTTCTCAACAGCTGAAAGAATGGGGATCAGCAGTTTTCTGAAAGCGATATTACAACTAGTAATCAGGTTGATAAATTTTAAAACTTTGTCTGTAAATTGCTTTACAGATGGCCATTCAAAACTGATCTTTTTACCAATTAATATTCCCAGTGTCTGTTTCTTAAAATCATCCGAAACTGCCTTGTTTAATGAGGCTTCAAAAGCCGTACCAGAGAGTGTTTCGTATTTATTAAACAGTCCTAAAGAGAGGAATAAATAATGTATCTGCTGCGAAGATAAATCCAGCTTCATCCAAACATCAGGAAACATCATTTCTTCTTCGGTATTATATTGATAAACAGCACTTGATGAAATTTTATTGCTTTTCGTTGAAAAAAAAGAATCTGAAAAACAAAGTTTCTCATATAAAATTCCGATCAGGCTATTATAATAAACACTATGGTAAGGATGGAATACATTTTTCAAAAAAGAAGCATTTTCAAGAAAATAATTTTCAATGAATTCGTCGACAAAATAAACCGGTATCACATCATATCCGGATTTGTCTTTGTACTCATTTCCCGCTTTGCAGCCAATCAAAGAAGCTAATACAGAAATTGTATTAAGGCTCAGTTTTTTATTATTATGTTTTTTTAAAAGAGCAACAACTTCTTTTTTATCTTTTGGTGTAAGCTTTTTAAGAAAAGGAACCATCTCCTTTATTTTACAGTTTAAATACATTGTCTTAAAACCTTCATCAATAAACATAAATTCATTCTTATCAGCTAAAATAAAAAAAAATGACTGACAGACAGTAAATTATCCCATTAAAGTGAATTTTTTAACAAAATATTAAGTTAATAAAACAACTACCAGCATCACTTTGACACTCTAAAAACAATTCCCTGTTTAAGGATATATTAACAAAAAAGTGGTTAAAGACTCTGTACTTTGACATTTACACATTATTTAGTGTCTTAATTTCGGAATTTGTACTCTTCATGATTAAGTCAATATATTATACAGATACGTTAATTTTATTTAAAATATTAAAATCAGGATTGTAATTCATTAAATTTTATATATTTGCCAAATAAAAATACTTGATAACTCAAACACTTTTCAATGATAAGTACCGAATTATTATTTTTAATGAACATTAATAAGCTGCAGTCTGTAATCGCCAGAAAATTTGATTATTTGAGCGTTCATGGTCTGGGATTCAATGACTTTGTTATTCTTTATATCCTTAATTCTTCATCTGAGAGCAAAATGAGAAGAATAGATCTTGCTGAAAAAACAGGTCTTACAGCATCTGGAGTAACCCGATTATTGAACCCTTTGGAAAAAATTGGGTTGATAGCCAGAGAAACCAATGAAAGAGATGCCCGTGTAAGCTATGTGGTCATCACTTCTAATGGTAAAAAGATCTTTGAAGAGGCAAAGCGAAGTGCAGAGCATATTACAAAAGAAATTCTTTCTTCAAAAAAGAATAAATCTTTAAAGATGGTGAATGAATTTTTATTTGACCTGGGAGGAAATATACAATAATGAAAACATGAAAAATGCATTAAAAAAACAGCTTAGAGAAAAAGCTAAAGATCATAAAACAAC
Organism: Chryseobacterium viscerum; assembly: GCF_025949665.1. Classification (NCBI taxonomy): domain Bacteria; kingdom Pseudomonadati; phylum Bacteroidota; class Flavobacteriia; order Flavobacteriales; family Weeksellaceae; genus Chryseobacterium; species Chryseobacterium viscerum. The sequence goes on from NZ_JAPDFT010000003.1 coordinate 265,475, forward strand.
AATGGGAGTTCTTGCTGTTACAAATACTTTAAATGGAAAACAGTTTATCCAGGCTTCTTTAAATCTGGAAGCGTTGGTGAATAAGATGAAATTTCTTTTAAATGGCGGGTTATTTACCAATTCTCAATTACAGAAAGAATGGACAGAATCGGGAAGTGATCTTTTTACTTTTGAATTTGCCATGATTGTACCTGATCAAAATAATGAATATATCAACTACCGTCTGGAGATACAGAAAGCTGAGCAGAAAGTAATTTCAGAAAGTACCACTGAATTGTATTAATTTCTATGGAAACGATTCGCATACAAGATATAGATTTATGCTACGAAATTTTTGGAATTTCCTTCACCAAAAATTTAGTCCTGATCTCTGGATTAGGAAGCCAGATGATCCGTTGGGATAGTAAATTCTGTAAACTTTTGGCTGAAAAAGGATTCAGGGTAATCCGCTTTGACAACAGAGATTCTGGAAATTCTGTTTTTAGTGCAAAAAAAGAAATCCCTTCAGATAAAAGTATTGAAGAAGTTTTTGCTGTGATAAACAAAGAAGGTATTCCTTATACTTTGATGGATATGGCAAACGATGTTATTGGCATGCTTGATCATTTAAAGATTGAAAAGGCTCATATTGCAGGACGCTCTATGGGGGGAATCATCGCACAGATTTTAGGTTCATACTATCCTGAAAGAGTTTTATCATTGACGATCATCATGTCAACTTCCTTAAAACCTGCCCTCCCTAAACCAGATCCTGAAGTAATGGCTATGATGACACGGGTATCTGCAGATCCTTTTCTTTATAGAGAAGAGTATTTCAGGGAGAAACTCCATTTTGCAGAAAAAATATCAGGTTCCGGATATCTGTTTGATCCGAATCAGGAAAAGGTTTTGCTTGAAGAAGAACTTACCCGTTCCAGAACGAAAAACGGCATCATCCGGCAGCTTCTGGCTATGGGTTCTTTTCAGTATAATCCTGACATGCTGAAAAAAATAACTGCTCCGGCTTTGATTATTCATGGAACAGATGATCTGATCTTCCATCCTGATTGTGGAAAAGATATTGCGGATTCTATTCCCAATGCTGAATGGCTTCTCATTGAAGGGATGGGACATTCTATTCCTGAGGAGCTCTATGGTTTTATCAATGGCAGGATCTCTGATTTAGCAAAATAAAAAAAGGCTGCCTCATCATTTGAGACAGCCTTCATTTTTAAATGGATCTATTGTTATTTAAGATGACTTAATAATTTTTCATGCACCAATGCAGAATCTTTGCAATGTTTTTGGCATCATCCACTCCTCTGTGATGTGTACCTTCAAGCGTAAGGCCCAATTCACCCAAAGCTCTGTTCATTCCTACACTTTTCCTGATGGTAGGATGAATTTCACCAAATAATGTTTTCACATTGATATGGTCATCACTCATAGGATAATCTGTATAGAATCTTCTTGCCTGATTCTGAAGCATATTCAGATCATAGTTTCCGTAGCTGGCCCATGTCAGTTCTTCTGAATCATATTCTGCTCTCAGAATATCGAAAGCATCATCCAGCATGATTCCTTCATTATCCAGCATATTTTGGGTAATGGTAGTAAGCTCCGTACAGAACGGGCTTACTTTTGAATACTGGGGTTTTATTAAAATCCCTTCATTTTTAGAGATCTTACCGGTCTTTGCGTTCATGATACAAACACCAATTTCGATGATCTCACTTTCCTGGCCTCTTGGCGGTCGGTTTTCCCAACACGTTGCTTCAAGGTCTACAATTAATATATTTTCTGTTGTTTTCACTTGTTTAAAATTTGATTGTTATGGAGGAAGATGAATGTGGGAAGAGGGAAGTTTTACAGTATCTAATTTACTTCCAGCCTCCTGCTTCAGGCTTCCAGCCTAATTACTAATTACAGAATCTTACTTAAAATTCTGGCTGTGTTATAAGCATCGTCTGCTCCGCTGTGATGAGTACCTTCAAAATCCATGTTCAGATGACCAAGAGCTCTTTTAAGACCTATTGATTTGTACAGTCCGAAATGTCTTTTAAATTCAAACATCACATTCAGATAATTTTCTGAAAAAGGATTTTTTATGCCGAGCCAATCACATTGTTCTATGATCTGCTCTCCATCGAAGTTTCCATATCCTGCCCATGTAAGTGGATCAGAATGGTATTCAGTCCTGATTATTTCACAGGCTTCCTCAAAATAGATTCCTTTTTCTGCTATCAGCTGCGGGGTAATTCCGGTCAGTTTTGTGCAGAACCTGTTGATTTCCGATCTTTCAGGAATTACATAAATGCTTTGTTTTTGGGAAATTGCTTTTGATGTTAAATTTAATTTGCAAATCCCTATTTCTATAATATCGACTTTCTGCCCGATGGGAATTCTGTCGTTTTCCCAGCACGTAGCTTCCAGATCGATAATTATTATCTCGTTGGTTGTTTTCATTGTTATTGTAAAATGTACGATGTAAAAAGTAAAATGTATGATGAATCCTATTCAATACTAAATGAAGTCTCATTTTCACTTTTTCTACGTTTAATGATTACTCATTGTTAATTTCTTGGAGCAAATGGAGGTGTCCATTTTTTCCTTTTCATCAATTCTTTGACTTCCTCGTAGGAAACCGGATAAAAGTTGTGGCAGTCTACCCCAACGTCAAAACTAAGTGCCATCTCATCATCCGGCAAGGTTCCGTGTGAATGACCGTATAATTGCCAGACACCACGGTGTGAGCCATTCCAGGTACGCATCGCGTAGTGGAAAAGAATGATTTTCTGTTTACCATTGTTTTGATCCGGTTCATCAATTTTCAGTTCATGGTAATCTCTGATGGAAGCAAACCGCTTGGGATAGGTTAAAGCAGCTCCTTCGTGATTACCTTTGATCAGATGGATATTACCATTTAAACTGTCTAAAATTTCCTTTGTAAAATCCGGTTTTCCTAAACTCATATCTCCTAAATGGTAGACTGTATCACCGGGTTGAATTTTCTCGTTCCATCTTTTAATGAGCTCTTGATTCATATGGTCCAGAGATTCAAAAGGTCTTTCTGAAAATTTTATAATATTCTCATGACCAAAATGATGGTCTGCTGTAAAAAATATATTGGGTTTCATTTTTTTAATTGTTTGAATGTTACCGTAAAAATCATATTACTTTACGGTTAAGGTTATACATAAAAAAGTTTCGGTAAAAAAATTACCGAAACTACACTTTAAGAGTCATCAACTCTTCTTTTATAAAATCAATTACTAAAGAATTCAATTTTTTATTGATCCTTTTCTGCTCATCTTTTTCAATAGCTGGGAAACCTGCCGGAAAATCTTTCTGGAAATCCTCTAAAATATCCTGTGAAAAAAGACCAATGACCTTACCTATCATTTTAGGTTCGAATTCGCCGATTTTGCTGACCACATTATGTAATCTGTTGACTGTAGCATATTGTTGGATTTCTTCCCAGATTTCCTGAGCTTTTTCACTGAAATGAATCTGTTTTTGAACAGTTTTACCTTCTTTTTTAACCATTTTGGACTTTTCTACCCATTTTTCATTCTTATTTTTCAGAATGACTCTGGCTCCGTTTCCAAAATATTTGGTTTTCAAAGTTTTCACGATGGTACCTTCACACATATTGCTCTCCAATTCAGGTAATCCCAGCCAAGCCGGAATTTTTGAATTGAAAACATTAGGGAATTTCAAAGCTTCTTCCAGAGTTCCCTGAAACAAAATTTTAGCATAGAAAAATCCTGTCTCTTCAAAAATCTGATTGACAACTTCTGTATCCAAATAGGTAATCCCATTCAGTTTAATATCGAAAGCGTAAAATTCATTGTAAGGTGCATATTCAATACCTTTCTGTACCTTCACAGCATCTTTTACGGGTTCCACTTCTTTATGTTTGTAACCACCACCGAACAATTCACCATAGATTACTACAGTTTCTACATCCGGGTAAATGGCTTTCACTTTTTGAAACACTTCTATTACATTTTCTCTGTAGCGTTCCAACATCTGATGTGCATTGAAAAATTTCTCATCTTTTTCGATGAAAGCAGTTCTCTTCGCGATTTTAATTTCCTTTCCGTCGGTAAAGAAAGAGAAATTAGCTCCGTGAACTTTTTCCTGTACTATGAAAACCTCATCCCCAAAACCCTGTATTCTGATCTGCTCGATCACGCGGGCTTGGTAAGCATTTTCTATAGAATTATATGTTTTGAAAATCATTTTGTTTTAGTTTTTAATCGTTTCTGATTCGTTTTTCTTCATCTGGGTAATATGTCTTTGAGCATGAAGTGAAAGAAAATAAATATATTCGTATACATTAATTTTCCCCAGTGCATTCACCGTCATTGTTGTTTTATACAAGAAACCTTCGCCGTTCTTCATGAGTTCCAGATATTGTAAACACTGAAGATATTGCTGAGTAATTAAGCTTCTGATTTCATCCAGACCTAATTGTCTTTTCGGCTCCATATGTTCCGGCCTTATCCATTCAAAAGCGCCATGTTCACCTACCTTGTCAAAGTTTTCTTTATTGAAGCTGTAATTTTTCATTTCAGATTCCAGATCAAGATGTAAAGAATTTTTCATTGCTTTTTTGGAACCTTTTTCAATAAGGATCAACAAGTAAAAATTCGTAAGATAAATGTGTTCTAAAATCTGCTGAACGGTCCAACCTTTGTTTGAAGGTTGATGGTTCAATATTTTATTATCTTTTTCAAACCATCCATCCACTTCATCAAATGTGAGTTTCAAATGTGTTTTAATATCTTCAATAAATCTAAAAATGTCCATTACAATTTTTTAAAGTTTTTTAAAAGGCTAAGAATATTTTCCTTTCCTACAGGATTCATAGAGTGAGAGTAGAATTCTGGAAGGTCCAAATAGTTATCCATACAATATTCTATCAACCATTTGGCACAGTCATATCCTGTTCTTTCAACATATTCCTGGGAGTCCTGTTTGAAATAGCGCTCATCGGCAAGGTCATGGTCAAAAGAAATCATTTCCGGAAGCCCTTTTTCCAAAATTCTGTTGACAAACTGTTCGTAATTATGAACGATATGCCAATCGTTTCTGAGGAAAATATCCTGTTTGGTATAATGATAAGCTTCAATAGGATACCTTATATCATCCAGAAATAATAATCTTTTTGTTTTTTCCATGATTTATTTTTTAAACTTCAATCCTCCTTACATCCCTTTTCCAACTTTATTACACCATCATATCAGCACAGTTGGAACTTGCGAAAGCATAAGGTTTTGCTTTAAACACATATCCCATTCCCAGAATATATCCCATTGCATCTTTTAATGCGACATTGGATTTAAAGTCGGGATCGGTATTAATGTCTGCGTGTACCTCCATTTCCACACCATAAGTATCCAACACAGAGCAGATAGCGTATGCAATCTCAACGGATTTGTTGACCTCATTCAGCATTCGCTCCTTGATACTGATACTCTGTATTTCTCTTTCTTTTCTGATAAAGGTAAACGCTCCTTTTCCCTCACGAATAAATACTACTGCCGTAGCATAACTGATGGCATCTCCGTATACATGAGAGTCTGATCCCACACATACTTTCAGACGGTGTCCGTTGGCCTGTTCGCGGATGATGGCTTCTTCTACCAGCTGTGTGATAGAGTTTTGGAAAAATTTTCCATTCATATTCTGCCATGTTTGTTGTTGCGTTTCCATTTTTTCTACATGTTTTAAATTTTGTTTTAAATTAGTTTGAATTGTGAATCATCAATTTTTTTAAATTCATTTGCAAAGCAAAATTCAATATTGACTATTCATCTTTTGCACTCCGAACCGGACTCGAACCGATACCATCAGTTTTGGAGACTGAGATGCTGCCATTACACTATCAGAGTAAATACTGTTAATTCATTAGGACTCGAACCTAAACTACAAGAATCAAAATCTTGTGTGCTGCCAATTACACTATGAATCAATTTCATGAGCAATAAGTAATTGGTAATGAGTAATACAGAAACTGGTCAGATATCAATGATTGCTCATTGCGTATTACTTATCATTCATGCTTTTTGTGGAACAGACAGGAATTGAACCTGTACCTTTAGTTTTTCAGACTAACGTGCAGACCTTCTACACCACTCTTCCGGCTATTTATAAGTAATGAGTAATTGGTAATGAGTAATATTTTCTCTTTTTATTATTACTTATTGCTCATTGCTTATCATTTATGTTTTGGTACGGGAAAAGGGACTCGAACCCTCAAAAGCTTGATCCTAAATCAAGAGTGTCTGCCATTCCACCATTCCCGCAGATTTTTCATTAGTAATAAGTAATTAGTAATAAGTAATTTTTTTATACTGTTTAATTACCCATCATTCATTACTTATTGCTCATATCTTGTACCTCTCCCCAGATTCGAACTGGGACTTTACGGGGTTTAAAGCCGTTTTCTCTGCCAATTGGAATAGAGAGGCGTAACTTATTAGTAATGAGTAATCGGTAATGAGTAATATTTTCTCTTTTTATTATTACTTATTATTCATTGCTTATTACTCATATTATATCTAGGTTTGAGAAAGCTCTGTCTGTTAATAAATTATGCCTGCTAGTATTTGTAAAGATCTTCTGCGCTTGACAAACCTTTCTCATTTCCTAATGTATTTTGTTTAAAAAAAGTGAAAGGCTGTCTATTTTTATTGACTAAAGATCTTCTGCTCTTGACAGACCTTTTCTCTTTTCTTCATTTTTTGTGTGAATGGTAACTGGCCAATTTTTTTAAAATCTGAACTTTCATGGTATTATATCAATTCAATATTGACCAGCTATTCACATCCAGTACTCTATAAGGGAATCGAACCCTTATTTTCTGCTCGAAAGGCAGGCGTCCTCACCATTAGACGAATAGAGCATTACCCACTGACCAGGAATCGAACCTAAACAACAAGAGTACATTTCCTGCATGCTGCCATTACATTACCAGTGGTTGGGTGGAAGTAGTAGGATTCGAACCTACTCAGCTATGAAGCAACAGATTTACAGTCTGCCCCGACTCTCCAACTTCGGCGTACTTCCGGATTTTTATGAGCAATTAGCAATGAATAATAAGTAATTCCTCATTTTTCCTTTCAAAAAAGGAAAAGGTCTGTCTTTATATTGAATGTTTAACTAAAGATCTTCTGCGCTCGACAGCCTTTTTCTTTTATTAATAAAGGATATTTCTTAAGAGTGATGATATTTCATCTGTACTATCTTTTCTAATATCTCGTCTTTCTTTGAGATGGTTATGGGATTCAAACCCACTCAGTTTACACAACGGTTTTGCAGACCGCCCCGACTCTTCCACTTCGGCGAACCATCAGATTAAAAAATAAAGTCTGTCTTAATTTATTTGATATAAGAACTTCTACGCTTGACAAACTTTATTTTTACCTAAAAATTTATAAATGATATTCTTTAATTTCTAATTAATCCGGAGAGAAGAAAAGTCTGTCTGTATTTTTCGTGTTTGGCGTAAAGATCTTCTGCTCTCGACAAACTTTTACTTTTTCTCCTGAAACAATTAACAATTAGTTACCTGCGATTCTGGAAAGACTCGAACTTTCAACTTCCGGTTTAACAGACCGGTGCTCTGCCATTGAGCTACAAAATCATTGTAATTCCGGAAGGACTCGAACCTTCAACCTTCGGCGTATCAGACCGACACTCTAACCACTTGAGCTACGAAATCATTTGTATTCCATAAGGGGATCGAACCCTTGTCGTTCGGTAGAAAGCCGAATGCACTTACCACTATGCTAATGGAACAAATTGTCTGGAAAGCAAGATTCGAACTTGCGACCTCCCGCGTCCAAGACGGGTAAACAACCACCGTTATCTTTCCAGCTTTGGGGTCCATTTCTGTTTCTTTTCCGGGAGACAGCCGGATTGGAAATTTTCCATGAACCTCTTTTGTGATTCCGAGAGGATTTGAACCTCTAGCCCTGGGTTTAGAAAACCCATGCTCTATCCGGTTGAGCTACGGAACCGTTTTTGTAACCCCAGAAAGATTTGAACTTTCAACCCCCGGTTTAAAAGACCGGTGCTCTAACCATTTGAGCTATGAGATTATTTTAATTTTGTGAATCGTCAATAATCAATTCGCTTCGCTTGTCAATTTTTAATTTCAGAATTCACATTTTTGTAATCCCAGAAGGAATCGAACCTTCAACCTTCGACGTATCAGGTCGGTGCTCTAACCAATTGAGCTATGAGATTTTATACTTGGGGTATCTCCGGGGATCGAACCCTGTTCTCCGGTTCCACAGACCGGCGCTTTACCAAATAAGCTAAAGAAACCAAAAAAAAAAACGCCTCTTTTCGGGAGGCGCTTCATATATTTTAACGTAAGAGATCATTAGCTGACCCACGTATATAAGCACCTTTTATCCACAATTCCACTTTCAAGAATACACGCAACACCTGTCGGCTCTTGTCCGAATAGTCTTGAATAATGATTGAATATGTTGTGTAACTGTTTCATTTTATTTTTGTTTGTTTCTAAATTATTTTTAATTGAATCCTGAAAACCTGTTGCTTTCAATTTTCGGTTGCAAAGTAAATATGAATTTTTGGAATCTGCAAATAAATTCTCAAATTAAATAACTGATAATCAATTAATTACATGTTAATTTTAGAGTAGAGAATTTCTGTCCGCAATATTTTGCAGATATCTTAATTACCTAAATGACTGTCTCTCACCGGGTTGCTTATCACTCTATTTTATCGTATTAAAGTTTCATTCTTTGTTAAAAAATTTTCATGTTTATAGTTATTTTTTTTCATTCTAAATAATTTCTGACCTAAAAAACAAAAAACGCCTCGATTTTTCGAGACGTTTCTGTTGTATTTTGATTAAATTTTTACAAGTTTACAGTAAATAATTTCCAAAGTCAGCACATTTCGCCTCATTCCATATCATCTCATCATACCCGAATAACCCTTTCGTAGAAGGACTTTCGCATAGTTCTGCATTGATATGTGCTCTTTGTATTGTCATAATTTTCTGGGGCAAAGATAAATCTTTTTTGATATTATTTTATCATTTTCACAAGGAAGGGTAATAAAAAGGGTGTTTCTGATACTTATGTATAATGCTTTTTTAAACGCAAAGTTTTAAGTTCAAGAGTTTCTTATTTTTAGGGAGCTAAGGGGAATCAATTAACATTGATTTGATGAAGCAGAAGTTTTTCTTTAATTTTTAAATTCTTCAATCTTTAAATATTTAATTCCTGAACATTTTATTTCTTCCTGTTTTAAATCTCGAAATATCTTTGAGAATTACCTCATCATCGGGATTAAAAAATTTCAGTTCGTTTACAATTTCGGAACGAGTAGCTACTTTTTCAGCAATGATCTCATAGGCGATATTTCTGGTTGCCGTATGCAATTTAGGATCTTTTTTGAATTCATATTTCAGAGCCTCCAGAAAAGTAATCTTTTTGTGAGCCGGAGTTTTTTGATATAAATGCTGGATCTCAGATTCCAGTTTTTTAATGTCAAAGATATTGGCAAAGTAGTTATTCAAACAATTGAATGCATCTTTATCTTCTTCCCAGCCTTTCAACAGTACTTTTTGTGCTTCTTCCGTTTTCTCCATTTTTTTACGGTATACCAAGGAAGCTTTCACCATCTGATTATTGACGGTGTAGTCATCTGCAACCATCTGATAATAATTGTGGGCGTTTTTAAGATCGTTGATTTCTTTATAGAGATCACCTACTTTTTCTTTCTGCTCCATTTCTTTATAGAGGTCAATGGCTTTTTTGTATTGTTTGGCTTTTTCATAGCAGGTTGCTGCATCGGATTTATTGTTCAGCTTTTTAAGATAGACTACGGCTGCTTCATTGTAGAACCCACCATTTTCCAGCGTTTTTGCGCCTCTGTAATTATCTTGCAAAAGATTCATATAGACTCTGGCTGCTTTTTTATAATCGTTTTCGGCAATATATTTTTCGGCGAGTTCTTCGTATTTGCTCCGGATTCTGTCAAAAAGTGAGTTTTCAAGATAGAAACTGCTGCTTCCACTGCCTTTTCTTCCTGCTGAATTTCTGTTGTTTTGTTCTTTATCTTTTAAAGAAGTAATCACGAGAAGGATAATAAAGGCTACAATTAAGAAAATAGCTAATGTTCCGACTACACTCCAAAAGCTTTCATGAAATAGCTGAGCTACGATTCCAATGACCTTAAACATGGCCAGCAATACAAATGCCGCCATAAACTTGTCTATAAATTTCTGTTTATTCATCATCATCGGAGTTTAAAATGGTTTTATCTTCCCGGAAAAGACGATAAAGGAGTAGCATTACACAAATCACCAGAACCCATACAAACCAGTTGTACCCAAACGTTTTTACCAAAGGATAAAATAAGTACACCAGCATCACCACAAGGATTGCTATTAAAATAAACTTCACCCATACAGGTACATTATCACCACCAAGGTTTAATGATTTATTTTTAAATAAGAACAAATACAATCCCACTCCTGCAATCATCAGGATAACCATGTACATAATATCTGAAACCGGGGCTTTTTTCTCCAATGGAGAACCTTCCGGTCCTATTCCTTTCACCTTAGATTTGTCAGTTAAAGCAGAAGAAGGGTCTACAATATCCAATGTCCCGTAAAGTTTTCCCAGAGAATCAGCCATCAGGGCCTTTCTCTTTTTAAGCAGAAATTTTACGACTTCTCCGTTCACAGGTTTTCCTTTGATATACTGCTTGAGAGAATCTGAAATTTTACGTTTCAGTTTTTCTGTATTTTGTTCCAGATGTTTTGTGATCTTTTGGGTATAAATAGTTTTAAGAGAGTCTCTGCTTTGTTTTTCTTTATTAACAAGTTTTTCGATGTCACTTCCTATTTCACTTACATCTCTTCCACCGGCTTTTTTATAATTTTCTTTGTCTTTTTCTGTTTTAGATTCTATAATCCCGGCGTGAATAAGTTCTTTGGACAATACTTTTCTCTCCTGATGATACATAGAGTCTATCTTCAGATCAATTTCCGAAGTTCCGGACTGGAAAGCAACCATATCAGAAGGTGCTTTTACAGCATTGTCTGCAATTTTTCCCGAAGAGGCAACATTTTCTTCCTGTTCGGAATCATTTTTATCTGAAGGTAATGCAATCTTTAGGACTATAGCCACAATAATAACTGCCCAGAATATTCTTCGAAAATTCCTTGTTCCTGCACTTTCGGTTTTACCTCCTGCACCTCCGCCAAATAATCCTTCCAGCCATGTAAATTTTCCTAAGCCATCTCCTCTGGAAGTTCCCATAACGTCAAGTGAAACACCTAATTCTACTGCCCGTTCAGGATATTTTTCAATATATTGTAAATACTTTTCTATTTCTTTTTTATTCCCGGCCATTACTTTTTTAAGATCAAACGGCAGGTTATTCATCCATTCTTCTTCCGTTTGCTTTGGCTGTAATGCTTCCATCACTTTTTCATCATCTATTTCAACTGTATAGCTTTCAATTTTTTGAGGGATTGAAACTCCATTCAGTGGTTTTCTGATGCTTTCATTTATAATACCGGGCTGCTGAAGTAATGAAATCCAGTCGATTTCTTCAGATAATTTTACCAGTCCGAATTCAGGATGCATAATCAGAAAACGGGAATCAAGCTGTGCCCAGTCTTCCGGGTTTATTTTGGGATAAAAAGTAGTATTTTCAGGGATAAAAAGCTTGTTATCTACACACTGGAAGTAAGAATTCCTACCTATTTCCTGCGGGGCATCATTAGTAAAAACAAGGAAACAACCGTAAAGCACATTGGGACTGTTGCCCGGAATTGCATAAGATCTTACCTGACTTAAATTAATTCCAAGCATTTCCATTTCCTGAAGCCATACCACAGGTGAAGAGCCTCTGATCAAAAGCCCCGTTTTGGGATAGTTATTTTTCGGGAAAGGTTTTATTCTAAGCTCCATAATCCAAAATCTGTTCTATAAACGGTTTTAAAAACCTGTCGCACATATCATCCATTGTTCTTACTTTCAACAGGGCGTGTTCCGGAAGATAATATTCTGATCCTCCAAATTCAGCATAAGTTGCCAAAGAGAGGAATCCATGAGCTGTGGAAGGAATGAAAAATTCTTCAATGCTCTTGTTGCTGCTCCGGAAAGCCAGCATTCCCCGTGAATCTGTAATGATTTCGCTTCCATCGGGAAATGTAAATTTATTTTTATTTTGCTCAGCAAAAATTTTAATATCATACTTATTTTTGGAAAAATCCAGTGTATTTTCTGCAGAACTGTACAATTCATGTCCGGAAATAACCAGATTTTCATATTGATTGATTCCTATTTTGTTGAAATTATTAATAATCTTCAGTCCGCTTTCCTTCAGTTTGGCAACTTCCGCTTCGGCCTTTATATTATTTTTTTCAAATTCTTTATCTTTTCCGGTAATAGGTTCCACAGAGATATTTCCATCTCTGTTTATTTTATAGTGAGTAGAATTATCCGGGTGATGCAGGTAAAAACTTCGTCCAAAATAAAGCAGTTTGTAGTACTCCGGAATATTCATCCCTGTAAGATTCTGCTCAGAATATTCTCTTGTATTAAGATTAAGCTTTGATATTAATTTTTGGTCAGACTGATACTGGCAAAGAATAAAGTGCTGCTGTTTGTTTTTTGCAAGCGCAAACTGTCCCTTGGGTTTTATGGAAATATTGTCAAATAAAACTTCACAGCCATGATGTGTTTTATAGTAATCGTATGAATGTTTGTCGTAATAGTTATCAGAAAGATACGTCTTCAATAGCTGCTTTTTCGAACTCAGAATGAAAAACTCTCCTTCATATAAAAACTTGGCGATCTTATTAACAGGTGTTGGAAATAAAATCGGATAGTTTTGCGGAAGATCTGTTTTCTTTCCGTTAAAGTTTTGAACAGATTGTTTTTGCTGCGGCGGATTGGCCCACAGCTCCTGCAGTGGAAGCTTTATTTTCTGAATATGTTTTCTCGCTCCTTTGTGATGCTTGTAAAAATTAATCTCACCATCTGAAGTGGTAGTCACCAAAAACTTCAGTTGATCTCTGTTCTGATGTACAACCCTCTGAATTTTTTCATCATTCATATTATCCTGATGCGTCATGAAGAATACTTCAATATCCTTTTCTGAATGGTTTTCATTAAAAAACTTTTCCAGGGCTTCTGACACTTCCAAAACCGGACTTACCTGATTCAGGTTTTCCACTACTTCTTCCACTTTGCTAAGTGCAATCGGAACACCTGCCTGTCCTAAAGCAAAGACTTTACATTCAGAATGGGCTTTCGGATGTTTGATAATGGCTATTGCTGAGGCAAAAGCCAATACTTTTGGTGTTCCCCAGTTTCTGAGGGAGGTATCAATAAGGATAATTCTTTCAAAAATATTTTCTTCAGGTGGAATCTCCCTTTGAATATAAAGCGCTTCATTATTGGCAACACGATTCATGAAGACATCATCTTCATTCGCAAATTCGGAGAGAAGCATCCTGTGAAAATCACCTTTGTTGGTCATATCAGAAATTCCTCCAATGGGTTGTTCTCCGGGAGAAAGGTGGCGCATCGGAATTTTCAGACCGCTCCATATTCTTTTGATGAGACTTCCAACCTGAAATGTCTTTGGTTCTTCAATTAATTCTTTGATGAAATCTTTATCAGTATCCGCCGTTGTTTCTTCTTCTACCACCTCATCATCCAGCTCGGGTTCGTCAACCAGCCCCTTCACAGCATCCATGATAGATTGTACAGTAGGAAACTTTTCATTCAGATCTAAAGCGCTAAAATCTTTGTTTAAAACAAATGGAGCAGCATCCTTTTTTTCTGCGCTGAAAGCCAGCTCATGCGGCCGCTTATAATAGATTCTTATATTAGCTTCAGAGTTCAATGAAGATATTCTGTTGTGGCTATTGTTGAATAAGGTCTGCAACAGTACAATTCTGTTCTGTTTTTGCTTGTAAATTTTGGGAAGCGCTTCTATTTTTTCAAGAAATTCAATTTGTTTTTCCACATTGAATTCAAAATCTTCTCCGCTATAAAACTCAGCTGTACGTCTCAATGGGCCGGCAAAATCAATATAGCCGTCCTGCATGGCATACAAAACCATAAGCAATGCTCCAAAAGGAGGCCACCCCTGTGGCTGAAGCTCTTTAAGAATCTCCATCACATAAGGCCTGTAAGCTATCGCTCCCACACCTGGAACTGAGAGGAGATTATTGTCATGGTATCCGGAATCTCCGGGAATATCTTCATCAGTTTTCCATTCCCAGAAGTAATTTTCATAGGACTGGAAATAGAACTTTAATTCCATTCTCTTGATTTTTCTGTAAGACGGAATGAGCTTACGGACAATGGGCGGAAATCTGTTTCTTTTATTAAAAGGTAATCTCCATTTTCATCCCAAAGCAACCATCCTTCCGGTTTTTTATTATATTTCTGCTGCAACAGCGTACTTACATTTTTAAATTCAAAATCCAGACCTGCCGGCAGTAAATGTCTGTCTTTGGTCCAGTATGTTTTTCCGGGAAAGCTTAGCAGAGGAGCTCCTATAAACAGAGCTTTATCTCCCAGCAAAGTCCATTTTATTTTTTCCAGTTTAAACTTGGGTAATGCTGCGATGCTTTCTTTAATATCAGCAATATTGCTTAATAAAGCAATTACGGGCTGCTCTTCATTGCTTTCTTTTAATCTTACCAGAACCTGTTCCTGAATTCCAAAATAATTTTGATTGAAAGGTGAAAAACTAAGCTGCAATGCCTTGTCTATAGGTATCCAAAGCAATGCTGTCCTCATTTTTTTACTCGGAACCAAAGCTTCTTTCCTGAATAAAAGACCATCCCTAAGTTCATACAGGATGAAGTCAGGTAACTGTTGTATTTCCGGGGCTGCGGCCTGTTCATCGGTAAAGTCTTTCAGCCAGATTGTGTCATCATCTACAGCAATCTGAACATTTTTCCAGTCTCTAATTGAGCCTAGAAAATCTTCATCAGCACGGGGAAGCTCCGCCCAGAATTCTTTTAAACGCTTTGAAGAATCTTCTGCCATAAGCTTTCAATTTCTTGCTGGATATACTGTTTCTGCTCCGGATTTCTGATCCAGTCACAGCGGGTCTGTAAGTATCTCAGTTTATCTTTAATCACATTCTGTTCTTCAAAGCTCAGCATTCCGCCATTCCATTTTTCCACAAGAATTGTCACATCTTTCATGACTTCCTCTGGATTAGGTGTTTTGTTCTGCATCGCTTGTGGATGTGAATCCGGGTGATCATCTTTCTCGATCGTTCTGTTGATAATCCCTTCCAGAATTTCAATCTGTTCTTCTGTATCCCAGATATGTTTCAATACCCAAAGATCGGAAAGTACCGCTTCTTTTCTTCCACAGATCAGGGCACTTGCTGCGATCAGGTTCTGAAGTTTTACTGCTCTACGGTCTGAAATGGCAATTCCAGTATTCCTAAGGCTCATAATGGTATTCAGATAGACTTCATATATGGGTTTAAGGTCTATTGCTCTGCACAGGTTCTGAAGCTGCCTGATCTCATCAGCGTGAATTTCCGGAATTTCCACTTCTTCATCATTCTCAAGTTTTCTTCCGGCTAAAAGCACCTGCTGTAATAGTTCAGGTTTTACGTAATCTACATTGATTCTCACAAGAAAACGATCAAACAATGCGTTCAACGCTTCATCTTCCGGAAGAACGTTACTTGCTCCTACGAACATCAATGCGGGTAAATGCTTGGTTTCTTTTCCTCTTTTAAAAATCTTCTCATTGAGTGCCATTAAAAGTGAGTTCAGAATAGCAGAATTGGCATTGAATATCTCATCCAGGAAAACCATGGAAGCTTCAGGCATCATTCCTTCTGTATTGGTTAGGAGTTCTCCTTCTTTCAGTTTTCTGATATCAAAAGGTCCGAAGATTTCGTTCGGTTCTGTAAAGCGGGTTAATAAATATTCAAAGTTTTTCCCGTCTTTCACTGTTTTTGCCAGAGTCCTGACAATAGCTGATTTTGCTGTACCCGGAGGCCCGTACAAAAAGGCATTTTCTCTCGCCAAAAGGCATATTCCCAATAGATCTACAACATCATTTTTGCCTACAAAAGTTTCTTTTACGTAGTTAAGAACTGTATTGAGTTGATTTATATTTTGATTCATTGATTTAAAAAATTAAAATTTCCACCATTTTTTCTTTTGAACTTTCTCTACATCTTTACTTTCCGCCTGCTCATTTCTTTTGCTGAACGAAAAAGCAAGTCTATGATAGGGATCTTTGATGTCAAAGTACAATTGCGTTCCATCATCCAGGGTAAGCGCATCCATGATTTTAGCTCCATCTTTGACCAGATTTTGCGATACATCCTGTTTATTGAGATGATGTCTGATCAGATCTCTTTCATCGGAAATTCTTGTAATAATATAGGGAGAATCTTTAGTTCCGTTTCCTGTCTTCTCAAGGCATTCAAAAATAATCTGAGTGATTGTCATTTCAATACTCCTCCCTTTTTCATCACCCAGTTCCTTGTACGCAAAATATTTATAGATATGTGCTCTCGGACTTAACAGAATATTGACATTTACATATTGTATAACCTCTTCAAATTTTCCTTCATTGAGTAAATTCTGGATATTTTCAATATCTTCGGAATAAGGATCATATTCAGGATCATTGATTACCAGCTCACGGCACTTCAGGAAGGTTTCTTTTGTGGGGTCAGTTAAAAATTCAAATACTTTCTCATACGTTTTCATTGTGGTCTTCGGTTATCGTTTTTAGTTCTCGCCAGAATGCGTCTTTGTATATTCCGAATTCAGCAGTTATTAGTTTATTGATTAACGGAATTTCCGCCAGTTTATAATCTTTTTTTTCAACAATTCTTTCCAGATATAGTTTTCTGTAGGTTTTGTCTTTCAATTCTTCCTTCCAGTTTACATTTTTCAGATCGAGATCATACCCTATTCCTGAATAGTGAAACTGTGCCAGAATATCCTCCAGTCTTGCAATCAGTGGATCTTCAGGGTCAACCGTATTTAAGGCAACTATTATCTGCGGTAAAAACCTCAGTGATAAATCTGCGGATAAAATAGAAGAAATGTCCCGTGTTCCTTTGAATCCGGGAATAAGATTTTGAATATCTTTCTCTGTATTTTCTCGGATCAGGTAAAGCTGTGTGCTATGGTAGAGAACTTTTGCCGCCCAAACAGCAGCTTCTTTGCTGCAGGTGAATTGGTCTGACAAAAACTCAAGTCGCTCTTTTTCGAATTCTATGTCAAAATAGTCTCCGGCTTCCGCCTCTTCCTGAGGGGAAATTTTCTGTAAGCTTGAAAAAAGAGTAATACATTCTTCTTTACGAAGCAAAAAGATCGTGTCTAAAAACGGTGACTTGGTTTCCATGATCTAACAAAAATAAAATTATTTCGTTGAGAATAAAATTTTTATGGAGAAGATTCATGTTAAATATGGAATTCTCTGCTTTTAATTATAATGTTGGAAAACGCAAAGGCGCTAAGCTGAAATCTATTATACTGTTTTTAAGGCGCTAGAAAATCAAAGATTTTCAGCAGGGATATCACTTAATAATTTGTTTTATCAGGATTATAATTTATAGTATTAATTTTATCGGAGATAAAATCTTTGCGCCTTAATACACAGTATGGATTAAGTTTTGCGTCTTTGCGTTTTCCAAGCTATTAGATTGCTTCGTCGCTGAAGCTCCTCGCAATGACGGTTTAGGCCACGATTTCAATAATATTATTTTCCGGATCTAGGATTACGCTTTCATAATAGCCGTCTCCGGTAGTGCGTGGCTCTCCGGCAACAGTGTATCCGTCTTTTCTTAACACTTCCGTAAGTTCGTCTACTTTTTCTTTACTGTTTACCGAAAATGCAAGATGAATGATTCCGTATTGCTGAGATTCGTAAGAGTTTCCACTTTCTTTGAGATCCGGTTTAGTCATTATTTCAAGACGGCAGCCATTATTAAAACTTAAAAAGTAAGACTGAAAATTTTTGACAGGATTATGGTATTTTTCATTGGACACAGCTCCGAAATATTTCTGGTAAAATGTTCTGGATTTTTCAAGGTCTTTGACCCAAATAGCAATATGCTCTATTTTCATTTTTAAAAATTTTATTGTTTTACTTCTGCAAAACTAGTCTGACCGATTTCACCATACCTGCTCCACATTATTCTTTTATTGTTCTATATTTACCATATTACGTTTTGAATTCTACAAAAGACTGCATATATAAGATTATTTAAGGCATTTATTGATAACATCTTATATATTCTGTTGATATGAGATGGCTTCATTGTTTCCATTATCGTAATCACAGAGACAATCTAAAAGTTATTATCTTTGCTCATTCAAAATAACATTATGAGTATTCACATCAGTGCAAAAAAAGGAGAAATTGCTAAAGTAGTATTGCAGCCGGGGGATCCGCTTCGTGCACAGTATATTGCTGAAAATTATTTAGAAAATGCAAAACTGGTAAGCAAAACCAGAGGGATTTTTTATTATACGGGCCTTTATAAAGGTAAGGAGATCACTGTAGGAGCCAGTGGAATGGGATTCCCAAGCATCGGGATCTATTCTTTTGAACTGTTTACAGAATATGAAGTAGATACGATCATCAGAATTGGGACTTGTGGTGCTTACAATACGGATCTTAAACTTTTTGATATTTTAAATATTGAAAATGCTGCCAGCGAAAGTACTTATGCCAAATATGCATGGGGAATTGAAGATGAAATCCTTCCTCACCAGGGGAATATCTTTAGTACTATCAATGAAACAGCTAAAGAATTATCATTAAATGCTAAAGCAATCAACATTCACAGTAGTGATATTTTCTACAGAAAAGATCCTGCTACTCCTGAAATTGCAACAAAATACAACTGTCCTGCAGTAGAAATGGAAGCATTCGGTTTATTTGCCAATGCTCAGCATTTAGGAAAGAATGCAGCGACTATTCTTACGGTAACGGATATCATTCCTACCCATGAGAAAATCTCTGCTGACGAAAGAGAAAAAGCCTTAAATCCAATGATGGAACTGGCTTTGGAATCGGCAATAAAGAGTTTGTAAAAGACGAAGACAATTCTGCTTATAAAAAAAGAGCTTTACTTTATCAGTAGAGCTCTTTTTTATAGCCTGAAAAAATTTCTGGCCGTTTCTGTAGTCTCGTCTGCGACTTCGGAAATGCTGATCTTCTTCAGGTAGGCAATTGTTTGTGCTACATAAGGTAAAAAGGATGGTTCATTCCGTCTGTTTTGCATTCTGGGCATATTCTTCGGAAGCATAAAAGGGGCATCCGTTTCAATCATCATTCTGTCAAGAGGTGCATATTTTATAACGTCTTCAAGGTGTTTAAATCTTTTTTCATCACTAATGGCTCCGGTAAATCCTAAATAAAATCCTTTATCGAGATAAATCTTTGCCTCATCCAATGTCCCGGTAAAACAGTGTACAACGGCTTCGGGCAATTGAGAAAGATATTCATCTGTGATCTCATTAAACCTTTTAAATGCTGATCTTTCATGAAGAAAAAGCGGTTTATTGACTTGTATTGCGAGTTCCAGGTGGGCCTGATAACATTTTTCCTGTATGGGTCTCGGAGAGAAATCACGGTCAAAGTCAAGTCCGCACTCTCCTACTGAAATTACGTGATCCTGCTTTAACAATTTTCTGAGTTCGCTGATGCTTTGTTCATTAAAAGATTTGGCATCATGGGGATGAATTCCGGCTGTTGAAAATAAAATTTCCGGATATTCTTCTGCAATCTCAGCGGATTCTTTGCTTCCTCTTACGCTGGTTCCCGTGAGGATCATATGTTCTACACCCTGGTCCAAAGCGCGGTTGATAATTTCGTCGTGTTCATTATAGAACTGTTTATTGGTCAGATTAATGCCAATATCAATGTAAGTGTTCATTTGTTTTTTTACTTTTTTATTAAATGTTGTTTTCAAATATAAAAAATGGAAGCTGGCAGCATTCTGTTCTGAAAAAACCTGCAGCTTCTATTTCATGTTTGCAAAACTACAAGCTTAATACGCAATGTTTTTACGTATCAGAAAAAAAACAGAAAACTTAAAATAAAAAAATATGTCAATCTGTCTTATTTGCTAGTTCATTTCACGCAGATGACGCAGATGTTTATGTTTTATTCATTGATGAATTTTTCCAGAAAACCGATCAGTTTTGTTCCTCCGTGGCTCCATCGGATTCCATGGCCTTCTTTTTCGCGAACTTCAAAAACTAGTTCATGTTTATAATGGAAGAAAACATTCCACCAGGTTCTATTGTCAAGAATCTCATGAATTTTTGTCATTACTTTTTCTTGTTTCTGCTGGTTGTTTCCTTTGATTTCTCCCCAGAAATCGTCATCCATTCTTCCGATATGTTTTTCCCAGGCCCTCTGTGCAATGGTAATTTCACTATTGAAAGGTTCCTGACAGGCATTGATAAGTATTGTTTTCAAAGGTGGAATTGCATTTTCATCACGGATGCTTGCTGAGGTCAATCTTTGTCCTAAGATATTCAGCCAATGTTCAAACGGAATTGCTTCCAGAAATTCTGTTTTCACCTCATCTGAGTCATTACTTTCAAGAATATCAATGAATTTTGCAAAGCTTTCCTGCTTGTCAGTGATTATTTCTTCATTAAAATAAGGCAAATTCATTTCTAAAGTATTCTCCTTAAACCTATGAAGATTTTTTTCCAAAGTTTTCAGATGTTCTTTAGCTAAAACACCTTGGTATTTGTCTTTCCATTCTTCAGAAAACAGGGAAATATAGGGATCAAACAGGTTCATATTTTACAGCATTTTAATCACATTAACAGGAAGCTTTTCTTCTCTGATCAAATAGCCGATCAGATTAAACCATTCTTTACAGTGATCCAGAATCCAGGCATCAGAAGAAATAATAATCTCTGAACTTTCCGCTAAAAACTTATCCGGATTAAACTGCAGATCAGCTTCCCAATTGAGCTGTTGCTGCTCCGCAAATTCAAGAATAATCTGTTTAATTCGTCCACTGTTGGAAACCGGTTTGTCAAAGATCCAGACAAGCTTCTGAATCTGATTTTTCTGATAAAAGGCAGCAACCAGTTCTATCGCTCTTAAAGTCTGATTTACTCTTTTATACGTTCCATGAACTCCGGAAAGGTCCCGGATACAGCCATCCAATCCTTCAAATATATAAGCTTCAGAAAGCAGACTTTCCAACAGGATAAGGACATTAAAGCCATCGAGATAAACTGTTTTTCCTTTTAAATCTAAGGTTTCCACGTGTTTCAACCGTCTATTGTAAAGTTGTAAATCTGATGCAGACGCCCCTCGCAAAGCTTGTATCTGACGGGTTTTCAATCTATATCTGTTTCCAACAAGTTCAGAAGCTGCTTTTTCCGGATATTCTCTGGTTAAAAGATACCGCATGTCCTCAACAGCCAGTTTCAGCTTGCCGATCTGCTTCTCTGAACCAAACAGAGTGTCATCTCCTGTATTTTTTCCGCGGTTTCTGTTATTCATATTCAAAAATAGAATTTTTGGTGAATTTTTAGGGTAAGAAATAGATTTTATTGGCAATGTAAGAGACTTCCCCGTCAAAAGAGAGGAATTGTGCTCATTCAATAGTAATGCTTATCAAGTCAACACCTTAAACAGAATTCAAGGTTAACATTGTTTCTTTCATTCCAATTCCTGATCTGTTATGTTTTCTACAACAAAAGAGATATTTTGTACAACGTTTTGATATTTATTACGGATAAGTTTGCAAAGACTTAAAAAATACCCTTATGAATACACTGAAAAAATTATGTTATCTGTCTGCATCCATGCTGTTATCAGCATCTTTCGTTGCATGTTCAAGCGATGACAATGAAATTATTATTGAACAGCAGACTCCCTCACAGGTACTATCTTCCACTCCATGGGAAACAACCGGAGCCAAGGATAAAAGTGGAAATAATGTAGCACTTACAGATGCCAGTGTGGCTGGATATGTAGGTTTTGCATATTTCAAAGCAGATGGGAAATTTGCTATTTACAGTCTTACGGATGTGCTGAGATCTATGGGAACATGGTCTGTAGATGCACAGGGAAAAACAAGAACTATAGCCGCATTGAACCCGGATGGAACAACTATTTTCACCCGTGATGTTGAAATTCTTGTTTTAAACAGAAATGAATTTACGTACAGAATCCGTCCTAACTCCAGTGATCCGTCAGTTTATTATGACATCATCCATATGAGAACTTCTCATGCAGAACCAACTAATGGACAGCTTACACTAGCTTCTACGCCATGGGAAACTACCAGTGCTAAGGATAAAAGTGGAAATAATGTGGCACTTACAGATGCCAGTGTGGCCGGATATGTAGGATATTCTTACTTCAAAGCTAACGGAACTTTTAAAATTTTCGGATTAAATGATGTATTGAGATCTGAAGGTACATGGTCGATTTCTCCGGATGGAAAGAAGAGAACACTTACCACGCCTACTTTTACCCGTGTTGTGGATATTCTGCTTCTGAACGAAACAACATTCACCTACAGAATTACTCCTGATGCGGCAAACCCAGCTGTATTTTACGACATTATTCATACGAAGGTAAACCATAAAGAGCCTTTGTAGTGATTATTTTTTTATAATAAGGAAAAAACCTGCCCATTACTGAGCAGGTTTTTATTTTTAAAATTAAAAAAATGGATTGTTGATAATTCATTACATATATTCTTCCCACCATTTTTTCCAGGTTATGGTTCCCAACTGATCGAGATCTACTTTTTCTCCTATCATTGGAAGAGTAATCGGTACATTGTTTTCTTCTGCATGTTTTGATGCAAGGGTTAAAGGTTCATACCATGCATGCTGTGCCAGCTTGAATTTAGAATTATGTACGGGGATAAAATTTTTGGCTTTCAATTCTTTAATTTCTGTGATAAGCTGATCCGGCAAAGTGTGAATATATGGCCACTTTTCGTTATACTGTCCGTTTTCCATGATGGCCAGATCAAACGGTCCGTATTGATCTCCAATTTCTGTGAAATGATTTCCATAACCGCTGTCACCACCCAGAAATAGTTTTTTCGTAGGTGTTTTTAAAACAAATGAAGTCCATAGTGAGATATTACGGTTCAGCAATCTTCCTGAAAAGTGTCTTGCAGGAGTAAGTGTGATTCTGAAACCTTCTGCAATGTCTATGCTTTCCCACCAGTTTTTTTCGATGATTTTGTCAAAGTTCCAGCCCCAGTATTCAAAATGCTGGCCTGTACCCAAACCACAAATGACTTTTCCTACTTTATCTTTTAATTCCTGAACGGTTTTATAATCGAGATGATCCCAGTGGTCATGCGAGATGAGCAGAAAGTCTATTTCCGGCATATGTTCCGGTTTATAATAATCGGCGCCCTGAAAAGCTTTGATGGAACCCGGCATCGGAGAAGCATTTCCGCTGAAAACGGGATCTATCAGAAATTTTTTACCATCTACCTGTATAAAATAGGAACTGTGCCCGAACCATACCAAAACATTTTCTTCGGGCTGAAGGTTCTTCAGATCTGTTACGATAAATGGAAGTGCTGTTTTTGGTGAAGTATTTTCTACTTTGCATAAGGTGTGGAAAAGAACCTTGGTCATACTTTCCCCTTCCAGTAAAGCAGGTGTTGTCAATATATTCTGAAATCTCCCATTGAGATAATTGGGAAGTGTATTGAAATATTCTTTTCTTTTTTCGTCGGGAAACTGCCCGAGCTGTTTTTTTAAATTTTTCATTCCCTTAATTTTTTACATTCTGAGCCTTTCTTCTTCCAGATCCAGCCTTGTTAAATAATGTCTTATATATTCTTCGTCAATATTCGGGTTGCGTCTGTTTTCTTCCCGAAGCCAGATTCTTTGCTGCTCGATGGTTTCAAAATAGATTGCTTTCGCTTCATCAGACAGCTTATGAATAGAGTCTTCTTTATCTTCCTGTTCCCAGCGGTCCATCAGTTTGCTAAAATATTCATTTTCGCTTCTTCTTTCTTTATAATTTTCATCCAGATGTCTGAAAGCTACCCGCCGCATTTCTCTTCTCAGAAAATGTTCAGATTCTTCTTCGGACATATATCCACCTCCTACGTCAGATACATTGAGTTTTTTGATCAGAGCAGGTAATGTAAGCCCCTGAATAATTAAAGTAGCAAGAATCACAATGAAGGTAATGAAAAGTATGAGATCACGATGTGGGAAAGGCTGCCCGTTTTCCATCACTACAGGAATAGATAACGCTGCCGCAAGAGAAACAACCCCGCGCATTCCCGTCCAGCCCATCAGTATTGGAGCTTTCATTCCCGGATTTCTGTCTGCCACATTAATAAAATTCCGCATAATCAGAGTCACAAAAACTGCACCAAAAGATGACAGAAAACGCACGAGAATCAGTACTGCTGTAATCAATACTCCGTAACCAACAGCATCGGATAGACTTATTCCTTCTTTGTTTAAACCTACCATAATTTCCGGCAGATCCAATCCGATGAGTAAGAACACAATTCCATTGATCAGAAATACAAAACTTTCCCAGACATTGGAACCTCTTAATCTTGATTGTGAAGTTCTGAAAATCTCATGTCTTCTTACGGAAAGGAACAACCCTCCGCTCACCACAGCCAATACTCCCGAAGCATGAACTTCTTCTGCTGCAATATACATCACATAAGGAGCAACCAGGCTAAGGATGGCATCCATATTGACATCAGTAGGAAATATTTTTTCAATTTTAAGGAATACAAAAGCCAGTACAACTCCAATTCCCAGGCCTCCAAAAACCATCCATCCAAAACTAGAGGCTGCATCCTGCCATATAAACTGTCCTGTAGCCACTGCCACCATTGCAAATCTGAAAATGATCAGCGAGGAGGCATCATTGAATAAGCTTTCCCCTTCCAGAACGGTAGACAGATTTTTAGGAACTTTTACAAATTTTAAAATAGCCCCTGCACTTACCGCATCCGGCGGTGACACTATTCCTCCCAACACAAAACCTAACGCCAGTGAAAATCCGGGAATATATGAATTAGCTACCACCGCTACTGATATTGCAGTAAGAAAAACCACAATGAAAGCGAAGCTGGTAATGATCCTTCTCATTTTCCATATTTCCTTCCATGAAACGGCAAAAGCAGCTTCATATAAAAGCGGAGGCAGGAAAATAATAAAGATCAGTTCAGGGTCAATTTTTAACACCGGCAATCCGGGAATAAAACTGATAAGAAGTCCTGCAACAACCAGTATGATAGGATAGGCTACTTTCAAGCGGTTAGCCAGCATAATGGCCCCGATAATGACAAGGACCAGTCCCAGATAATAAATAAAATTTTCCACCATTGCTTTTTCAATTAATTTTAAATCAAGTCTCTGTTTTTTGGATCACAAAATTTAAAAGAAAATTAAATATAAGCATAAGATTTTGAGATGTGAAAATAAATTTGATCAGCTGTAAAATTTTTAACCAATGATTGTTAATGCAAGTAAATCTGATCCTTAGAAAGCCATGTTACCAGTCCCAACATAATAAGTCCCAATATTGAACATAATAGAATAAATACAGCTAAAGTCTTTGCCAACTCTGTCCAATACTTCTTTTTATCGAAAGTAAAATCTACAGGATTGATATTATATGTAGTATAAACGGAAGGGTTTATACGCAAATCCGGCCTGAAATATACAATTCCCTGAATATATCTTCTCTGTAAAGCTTTGAGATTTACAATGTAACTGTTGTAACCGCCATCAACTCCATCAAAATCTACGTCCGTTACAGAGTCATTGTATTTTACCTTCAATACATAGATTTTATTTCTGGGGCTAAGGCTTACATCATATTCATTTTCAAGGTGATATTTTTCCAGATCATCGTAAAGAATACTGTCTATTGTTCCATTTTTTCTTTCATAGTGAACTCCCTTATCATCCACGACAATCCTTTTAATTTCTCTTTTTCTTACCGTCTTCTGATAAAGAACAAAACGGTATAAACCAAAAACGAGAGCCGGATAATACAATATGGCGACTATAACAAGCACCACAATATTTTTACAAATGATAACAGGTAGTGCCAACAGCACCAAAAACATCACCAATAATAAAAGTACTGCCAATGTTCTGGTCAGCCAGGTCATGAACCCCCATGACTTAGAAACTAATGGCAAAAAATCTTTTCTTACATCCTCTTGCATCTGTTCAAGATACGAAAAAAGCTAATACTATAAAAGAGCCATAGTGGCACACCATGACTCTTTTTACCAAATTGAAAATAAGATATAATTAAATTGAAACTATGAAATCGTATAGGTTTTTTCTGTTGTTGTATTATATGTATCGGAGATAACATTGTCTACAAATCTCCATTCTGCTACAGAACTTCCGGTAGTAAATTTCACATGCAGATAACCTCTTTTATAGAGATTGGCATAATCAAGGTCATCAATCAGTAATGAAAATGCCTGAGCCAGCTCTATGGCTTTTGCAGGATCAGACGTGATTCCCAGGTAGCCTTCCAATCCCGGGGAAGAAACGGAGCTGCACGCCAGTTCGGTTCCGATAAATTTTCCTTGGGCATCTGTCAGTTTTCCTAACCATGCATTGTGGGTATCTCCTGCCAATACGACTACGTTTTTCCCTGCAAGAACAGAATACAGCTGCTCTCTTTCCATGAAATATCCATCCCAGGCATCTAAATTATAAGGTAAAGTAGTTGTGATTCTGGCAATTTCCTGCGGCGTTAATGTAGGATCCTGCTGTTGGTATCTTGTCTTAAGAATAATCAGTTGTGTGATGGTATTCTGAAGTGCCTGCATGGTGGCTGGCTGTGCACTTCCGTGCTGTTTTATTTCTACTAAAATCTGGTTCAACAGCATCAGAAGTTCTGCAGGAACCATCATTTTGGTCATTAAAATCTGCTGTCCAAGTACTTTCCATTTTGCCGTATCCCCGTTGATCTGAGAACTCAGCCATGACAACTGCTCGCTTCCGATCAGTTTTCTGCTGGTACTCAGGAAGTCTGTTTTAAACTGTACCTGATTGAAGTTTCCTGTACTATCAAGATAATCGGAGTATTCCATTTGTTTATCTCTTGCAATCACCCTTGTATCCATCATATAAAGGGAAAGTATATTTCCGAAGCTGAAGCTTCTGTAAATTCTCATATCCTTCCCTGTTTTAAGAGGAATATACTCGCTGTATGCCTGGAAGGCGGCCATTTTTCTTACCTGGAAATCACCTTCATTGGGCTGATGATTTTCGGCTCCGGTTTTATAGGTATCATTGGCAAACTCATGATCATCCCAAACACAGATGAATGGTTTTTTCTGATGAAGAAGCTGAAGGTTTTTATCACCTCTGTACTGTCTGTAACGTTCTCTGTAATCGCTGAGATTAAGAATTTCCTTAGCCGGCAGATGGGCTCTTCCCAATTGATTGGTATAAGGATTTGTTCCATATTGCCCCGGAGCATATTCATAAATATAATCCCCAAGGTGTACTACTACGTCAGCTTCAGATTTTGCAATCGCTCCATAGACATTAAAAAGTCCTGCTGGAAAGTTGGAACAGGATACCACCGCCATCTTTACTTCGTTTACAGCATCTGATTTTGAAGGTAAAGTAAGGGTTTCTCCTGTCACACTCACTTCCTTGGTTTTGCTGTTATAGAATCTGTAGTAATACTTTGTGTTGGAAGAGATATTCTGTACATCTACCGCTACCGTGAAATCATTCACTGCCGTTGCATTAACCTGTCCTCTTCTTACGACTTCTGAAAAGTTGCTGTTTTTACTGATCTCCCATGTAATTTCTGCATCAGTTCCTTTGGAATATCTTGTCCAGATAATGATTCCTGCTGCACTTGGATCAAAACTCGCCACGCCGGATTCAAATCCTCCGTTTTTAAGATCGTCAGGAGCATTTCCGTTTTCAGTGAAATCATCGCTGCAGCTTTCGATTAAGGGAGCAATGAAAATCCCTCCGGCTGCCAATAATGAATTTTTAAGAAATCTTCTTCTGTTGAATTGGTTGTTGTTTTCCATCATTACTTTTTTTGCAAAGCAACGGTATCTGTGGAAGAAGGCTGTTAACTGAATTTTAAATGTATTTTATGGTTTTTTAAACAAATGTTTAATGTTATGCATAGGAAATTTGAAGAATTAAAATGTCTCTTTTTAAGAAAATAAGAATAGGAATCTATGTAAATATTTTTAAAAGTTGTTCTGCTTTTTATTACATTCACCAGGCTAATAATTATGATTAATGATATGACTAAAAAAATCATTCTTTCGCTATTTCTCTTAATAACCGGATATTTTTTCTATAATCCCATGATCATAGCCTTAACAGCTGTGAAAGATCCTGAATCTATTCACTTTAAACCTGATCAGGTATTTAAATTAAAAGATATTCCTGAACTGAAAAGTTCTCAAAATATGGCTGTATATATTACTTTAACTCAGGGCGACCAAAAAAATCTCAGCCCCATAATTCCTAAATGGAAAATTTTAAAGTCTGACAATACAGCTTTGATACACGATTTGCTTAATTGTAATTTCAGATATAACAACTCAGATACCTCAACAATACAAAGTAAAATGTATGTATATTCCGACAATGTATTAGTTTTTGAAAGTGAAATTTCTCTTGATACCAATAGTTTAGGACTTCAAAACAAAACTACAGGCTGGACAACACCTGTGGATAATAATCATTTGCTTACTATTATAAGTCAGTTTGACAGATATAATCTCCCGGTTTTGATTCTTAAGTAAATCTTTGATAAATAAAAATTATTTGAATTCTGTAAAAAATACGTTCTATACTAAAACTATATGTATTTTATTTTAATGTGAAATTGATTTCTCAATCTCTTTAATATAGATAGACGGAGTAGTTCCTGTCTTTTTCTTAAACGCAATCGAAAATGCCTGTACGTTATTATAACCTATTTCTTCAGCAATAACAGGTAATTTATATGAACGGAATTTTTTATCTTTTACAAGTTGATCTAATGCATAATCAATGCGTAAATCATTAAGATAGGTTGTGAAATTTTTACCTTTATGATTGTTAATGATTTCTGACAGATAGCCAGTATTGGTTTTTATATTTTTTGCCAGACTTGTTAATGTAATACCATTTTTTAAAAAATGAAGCTTGTTTTCAAAAGTATCCAAATCCTTTAAAATAGATTGAACAACCTCTTCGGGAAGAGTTTTATTTGTTTTGCTGCTTTCAACTTTTACCGGCTGATATATTTCTATTTGTTTTCCGTTTTGATGTTGAATGGTTTCTGGACTTCTTTTTTCAATTAAATGAATTAAATCCTGAGCAATTTTTTGATGTTTTCTCTCACCTTTTTTAGATTTATAATAAAAATAGGTAAGAAAGAATAATATTAGTGTTAAGATACTGACAGAAACATACAAAAATGTTTTTTTATTTTTCAATTCCTTTATTATATCTTCTTTTTCCTGCAGAAGATTTGGGGTATCATATTTTTGGTGCAACTCTGTTGATAAGTACCGAAATTGTTCATCGAGTTTTTTGTCAACTTTTAGAAAACGGTCAATATAATAGAGCTGTTTTTCTTTATCACCACTTTCCCTATAATAATCTATTAGAAAAGTATATACATCTGCTAATTCCGGAAAGGTAATCTCCGTTTTTTTGATATTGGAATCTATTTCAGTGAAATATTTTATCGCCTCCTGTTTATTATTTAATTCATCATAACATTTTCCAAGGCTATATAATACATAATTTTGATTGTTATCATTAATACCTGAAAAATAAGCATATGCCTTTTTAAGCTCAGCAATAGCGGTCTGATAATTTTTAGTTGCAAGATTGAGCTGACCGGATAAATATAAATATTGATTCGTATTATATTTATTCTTTCGCACAAAAGGAGAATTGAGCCCTTCCTGAATGAAAAAACCGGCAGAATCAATTTTATTTATTTTAATATAGCAGTAGACAAGACTTACCCGCATTTGATCATGCTGATATTCATCTGTTATATTTTGGGAGTTCAATAAATGATATCTAAAAGTTTTTACAGCTTCTTTATTTCTTCCCATATAACTATTCAAATAGGCAATATTCATATTTGCATAGGCTATCTGCTTTACATTTTTTTGCTTTTTTGAATACTCTAAACCTAAAATATAATTATCAAGGGCAGCTTTTAAGTTACCATACTTATAATATAGGTTTCCTTTTATGATAAATGTTCTGGCAGGGTATATATCTCCTTTTACATTTTTTGTAATCATGGCCAGACTATCGATATACTTTAACGCCAATGGGAAATCTTCAGTTAAATGCATAAGATTATAACCTTCTGCAATTTCAAGGATATTTTTTTCCTTTTTTGCTTTTGTTAGATAATATTGAGAAACAGCTCTAGCTTCTAATCTCTTATTATCTTCATCATAAATGGTAAATTTATTTTTTAACTTTTCATAATTCCATAGTCTTAAACTATCAATTTTGTTTTGAGTAAAAAATAGACTGTAAAGGAAGGTAAATAAAAGTAAAAATATCTGTTTCATTAATTTTTCTATACTCTACAAAAATATTCATTTACCTTTAAAAGAAAATAAAAAAGCACCTACATTTCTGTAAGTGCTTGATTTATTGTGGTCCCACCTGGGCTCGAACCAGGGACCACCTGATTATGAGTCAGGTGCTCTAACCAACTGAGCTATAGGACCTCAAAACTTGGTTAAATTTTGTGTTTGCAAAAATAGTAAAATTTCTTTCACTACAAAATTTTTTATTGCTTTTCTTGGCAAAGTTCTACCAGCACGCCGTTTGTAGACTTTGGATGCAGGAATACAACTAATTTATTATCAGCACCTTCTTTCGGTTCTTCGGAGATAAACTGAAATCCTTCTTTTTTCAGTCTTTTCACTTCTTCCACGATATTTTCAACACCAAATGCCAGATGATGGATGCCTTCCCCCTTTTTATCAATGAATTTTGAGATCGGACTTTCAGGATTACTGGCTTCCAGCAGCTCAATTTTACTTTCTCCTGTTTCATAAAAAGAAGTTACCACCCCTTCCCTTTCCACAGATTCTTTTTTATAGGATTCTTTTCCTAATAGCTTGGCAAAAAGCTCATCAGAAACACCTAAAGACTTTACGGCAATACCAATATGTTCTAGCTTCATAAATACTAATAAATATAATTAAATCGTAAATTTGATACTACAGTTGAATTTCAAAGTATCAATTCAAACAAAAGTACTAAATTTGCAGAAATTATGGAAAGTAACAGACAAAGAAAAGTAGCACAGATTATTCAGGAAGACTTCGCAGAGCTTTTCCGCAAACAGGCTGCAGAAAGCAAACAGAGTATTTTAGTATCTGTTTCAGATGTGAAAGTAACTGCTGACTTAGGAATTGCCAAGATCTATTTAAGCATTTTCCCACAGGAATTCCGTACCGCTGTGATGAAGGAGATAGAAGAAAACAAACCTCAGTACAGAAACTTCATCGGGCAGAAAATGTCAAAACAGGTACGTATCATTCCACAGCTTAACTTTTACCTTGACACTGCTCTGGATGATGTTGAAAAACTGGAAAGAGAATTAAGAGGCGAAGGCGACAATCCTGTTTTATAAATCTTGAAGAATATTGCATTTTACATAGCATCCAGATACCTTTTGGCTAAAAAAGGCAGCACCGCGGTTACGTTCATTACGTGGCTGTCTGTGGGTGCCATGACGGTTGCTGTGACTGCAATGTTCGTCATTATTTCTGTTTTTTCAGGCCTTGAGGACCTGAATAAAGACCTTATTTCTAATCTTCATGCAGACCTTACTTTAAAAAGCACTTCCGGAAAAACCATTAAAAATCTGGATATCGTCAATAAAGTATTGGGTACCCATAAAGAAGTTACCAGTTTCTCCCGTGTTATTGAAGAAAAAGTATACATTAGTTTCAACGGAAAAGGAGATATTGCCTATTTAAGAGGTGTTGATTCTGCTTACACCAAAGTAAACCCTATCAATAAAGATGTTTTCTACGGAACTTATCCAAGCTTCAAATATTCCAATGAAGTATTGATGGAAAATAGTCTGGACAACAGGCTTTCAATTCCTGTAGATTCTTCCAACCATTATGCGACAGTCTTTATGCCCAAACCGGGAACAGGGATTATCAATAAAGAAGAAGACATTTATAATAAAAGAGATATTTCGGTAACTGGTGTTTTCCCTGGAAAAGATCAACTGGACAATTATATTATCTCTCCTATAGAGCTTGCGGAAGAATTACTTAACCTTCCCAAAAAGTCAGCTTATCAGATTGTTATTAAACTAAAAAATCCGGAAAATGCAGATGCTGTAAAACAAAGTCTACTTTCTTCTCTCGGAAAAAATATTGAGATCAAAACCAAGGAAGAAGAAAATGCTGCTTTCTGGAAAATGATCAACACTGAAAAACTTTTTATTTACCTGATTTTTGCACTGGTTATCTTTATTACTACCTTTAACCTTGCCGGAGCAATCATTATCCTTCAGCTTGATAAAAAGGAACAGGCAAAATCATTGATATCACTCGGCTTTCCTTTAAGCCATTTGAGGATGACCTATTTCTACACCGGCCTCCTGATTGTTGTTTCCGGAGTGATTACCGGATTGATTCTTGGAACAGCACTGTGTTACTTCCAGTTCTACACAGGATTCTTCAGAGCCAATGAAGTACTGCCGTTCCCGGTAAAAATTGTAGGAAAAAATTATCTTATTGTAGCCCTTACAGCTTCTTTGTTTGGAATTACTATTTCATGGTTCTTTTCAAAAATCAGCAAGGAATATATTACTAAGAACTAATATTCTAAGTTTATATATTACATTAAGTTAATATACTTCGGTTTCATTTTTTCGTACCTTTACGCCCCAATTTTAAATAAATGAAACAAATTTTATCTTTTTTGCTGTTAAGTATGGCATTTATCGGCGGTTTTGCACAGGCTCCCGCAGGTTATTATACTCCGGCAGCAGGGCTTACAGGTGCAGCTCTTAAAACAGCTCTTAAGAACATTATCAGCAATGGACATATAGATCATGGCTATGGTGGTTTATGGACAGGTTATGCTACTACTGACCGTGATTATTTTTATGAAAATGACGGAACTATTCTGGATATTTATTCTGAAAATCCAAATGGACCGGATCAGTATAATTTCATCCTGGGAACCAATCAATGTGGATCTAACGGCTATTCTAATGAAGGTGACTGCTACAACAGAGAGCACGTGATTCCTCAGAGTTTATTCAACAGTGCTTCTCCTATGGTAGCTGATATTCACTTTATTCGTGCTACCGATGGAAAAGTAAACGGAATGAGATCCAACTATCCTTTCGGAGTTGTGGGTGCTACTTCTTTCATCTCTAAAAACGGATCAAAATTAGGTACGTCCGTATCAGCAGGATATTCAGGTACTGTATTTGAGCCCATTGATGCTTTTAAAGGTGATATTGCCAGAATGTTCTTTTATTTTGTAACAAGATATGAAGGCCAGCTTTCTAATTTCTCTTCCGGTGATATGCTTGGAAACACAGCTTTCCCTGGACTACAGCCTTGGGCATTGAATCAATATTTAGCATGGAATGCAATGGACCCTGTATCTGCAGAAGAAATTGCAAGAAACAATGCTTCTTATACGTATCAGGGGAACAGAAACCCTTTCATTGACCACCCTGAATATGTTACTCAAATCTGGGGATCTCCGGTAATTGACAACCAGGCACCTACAGCAGCAACCAACATTGTTGCCAACAACCCAACTTCAAATTCTATTGCTGTAAGCTGGACTGCTGCTACAGATAACGTAGGAGTAACTTCTTACCAGGTTTATGCTAACGGAGCTTTAAAAGCTAATGTTTCCGGTACCACAACATCTACTATTGTATCCGGATTAGCTCCACTTACTCAATACACATTCTATGTAATTGCTAAAGATGCGTTCGGAAACTCTTCTCCACAAAGCACAACGGCTACAGAAACTACTCTTGACGTACCTGCCGGAGGTGGAAGCTGTGGAACAGAAGATTTTGAAATGATCACCGGTGCAGCAAATACTTATCTGACAGCAACCTGGACGAACAACGGAATTTCATGGACTGCTACAGACGCAAGAGTTGATCAGACCATCAACAATAAAGCCATTACCATCAGAAATGGTTCTTTAACAAGTTCAACACTATCAAGCGGAATCCAGAATTTAACGTTAACAACACAGCTAAAATTCTCTGGAAGCGCAGGATACTTCAATGTTCTTGTAAATGATGTGAATGTAGGAACTATTCCTTACAGTACTGTTGCTACTACAACTACCATTAATAATATCAATGTAAGTGGAAATGTTGTTATTAAACTGACAAACTCTTCTACTACCAACAGAGTTGCTCTGGATGACCTTAGCTGGGCATGTTTCGGCACATTAGGAACTGCAGAAACCAAAAAAGGTAAAT